>CAITIF010000227.1 GCA_903892365.1 uncultured Pirellula sp.
ATCCGTTTGAAGGCGTTGGCGAATTCGGGCACATCTACCATTACGGTTCAGGTGGAAGACGCAGCGGGCAATCGCTTCACGCGGACCTTTGTGGCCACTGCAGCAGCTGACACCGCCGATGGAGCGCCGTTCTTGAACGACATTACGGTTCCCGCCATCTCGCCCGGCCAAACAGTAAACATCCAGTTATCTTCACAAGATGCGGAAGGCCAAGCCGTCTTCTACGAGGCTGCACGGCGAGGCACAGCGGACTACCAATTCAATGTCAACAGTTCGACGGGCCTGCTCAGCGTAACTGCTCCGACCAACTTCACAGGGTCGTTTGATGTTGCCGTCAGCGTGCGCGCTGTGGACCAGAATTCACCTACCACGGGCGACAAGTTCGACACGGAAATCCTAACGTTCAATGTTGCTGCGGGGCTGACTGCCCCTACCTCCATCGATTTGTTGGCAGCAACCGATAGCGGAACCAGCGATTCTGACAACATTACGAACTCTGCCTCCATGCAGTTTGTCATTTCCGGCACAACCTCAGGTGCAACCGTCAACTTACGTATTGGCGATCAAGTTGTCGGAACAGCCGTTGCAACAGGCTCGACAACGACCATCACGACGAACTTGGTCTCGCAGCTTGGTAACGGAGTTCGAAGTATCGTTGCGACACAAACCCAGAACAGCGTAACAACTTCAGCCTCACCAGCTTTGTCGGTCACTTATGATTCGGCTGTGCCTGCGGCACTTGCCCCGTCGGCCTTACCGACAAGCGCGAACGTGAATACGTTGCTTAGCGTCGATCTAAACAGCCCAGAGGAAGGTCAGGGACTTCGTTATTCGATTGAGAACGGGCCTTCTGGTTTGACGATCAATCAAAGTACAGGCCTGATGACCTGGACCCCAACTAGTGGCCAGCTTGGACCACAATCCGCCTTGCTCCGTTTGACGGATGCTGCAGGTAATTCCACCACTCAAGCGGTAGCCCTAACGGTTTCCGATGCTGCGAAAGTTCGGGTGAGTTTGCAAGCCTTTGATTCTACGAATACAAACGCGTTGACTTCGCTTTCGATCGGTCAAGAATTTGTACTGCGAGTGGTCGTGAACGACTTACGCCAAGGTGGAAACCCGGAAGGTGACGGAGTATTCTCGGCATACTTGGATATGCTCTTTGATTCGACCAAGATTGAATTGGTCGGTTCGACACCGGTGACTTACGATTCGCTTTTCGGTAATGGCCGAAGCACACCCAACCTATCCACCCCTGGATTGATCGATGAATTCGGAGCATTCTCGAGCTTCAATCTGGGACCAGGCCGCGCCGCTCAGACGGTTGCCACAGTACGTATGCGGGCGACTGCGTCAGGCCAAGCTTCCTTCAGCACAAACCCTGCCGAACTTCCTAGCCGAGGATTTTCCATATTTAAAGAAGATGGACAAATCCCTGATGGGCGAGTTACGTTCGGTACGTTGAACCTAGCGATCGGTCAAAACTTTGTCGCGACCCCGGACGTCTTTAATTTCGATGAAGATTCTACCAATAATTCACTCGCCGTTCTCGACAACGACACCATCGTTACGGGCTCGGGAGCTGTCTTGTCGATCCAATCGGTTTCGACGGGATCTCGTGGAGGAACCATCACGATTGCGTCCGACAATCGACGCCTGATCTACACGCCGGCTGCGAATGTGAATGGTCAAGAGACCTTCACCTACACAGTTCGCGATCAAACTAATGCAACTGCGACTGCGACTGTGACGGTACAGCTTCGTGCAGTGAACGACAATCCTGTAGCGGTGAACGACTCGCTCGGAACTGTCCGTAATACAGACCGAGACGTATTCATTCCCGTTCTGACGAACGACACACAAGGCCCCGACTCCGGCGAGACCCTTACCGTCACGCAAGTAGGAACTCCAAGCCAAGGTGGAACGGTGCGTGTCGGCAGCGCTGGCTCGGGTGTTGTCTACACTCCGAGATCCAACTTCACCGGAAATGAAACGTTTACCTACACTATCAGCGACGGAAACGGTGGCACATCCACTGCGACAGTCACTGTCACGGTCTCACCCGCTGTACCACCACCAACAGTCGTAGGGGAATCATTCGCTGTCACCGAAGACGCTGCGGCTGCTGATTTTGACGTACTGGCCAATGATACTCCTGCCGAAACCGGCAACACGCTTACTATTACGGAAGTGAACGCACCCAATGGCACAGCCAGTGTCGTTAGTGGAAAGGTTAGATATGCTCCTCGGGCAAATTTCAATGGCCCTGAGCAAGTGGTGTATACCGTGCGAAGCAGTAACGGCGGACTCGCCAGTGGCACCGTGACATTCAACGTGGCGGCGGTCAACGATGTACCTGATGCGGTCAATGATTCGCTCAGCACACTCTCATCGCCGGGCCAATCGCTCAACGTTTTGGCCAACGATCCCAATGTTGATTCGGGTGAAACCTATACAATCACTGCAGTTACACAGCCCGCTACTGGGCAGGGTACAGTGCAAATCGGCCCGAACGGACGAACTCTTTTGTACTCCGCTCCCAATTCCGATTTTAAAGGGACAGTCACGTTCAGCTACACCATTAGCGACGGCGGAACAGCAACCGACACCGCTACAGTCACCTTGAACGTACAAAACTTTACGCCACGCAATGTTGGTGTGACCATTCCCAATGGACTACAAGGTTTGCCGATTTCCGTCGAGATGATCAATGGAGCAGCTGGAAGCGAACCACTTACCTTGTTGAGTTCCTCCGATGGCTTCACGCTCAATAATGTTGGTCCTGGCGACTATCGATTCTCTTTACCAGACTTGCCCTTTGTTTCCGGTGAGACGAGATCGGTTGTTGTCAGTTCTGCTCCAACCGCAACAAGCTCTGTTTCAACCCCACTCAGTTCCGGTCGCATAGAAGCTCGATTCATCGACCTGCGAGACTTCATGGGAAGTAACCTGAGACGAGGTATTACGGCTGCCGTACGACCTAATGCTGAAACAGTTTGGAACAGTGGTGTTGGGGATTGGCGTACCTATAAGGATGTCAAAGTATCCCTCAACTCGGCGGGCAGCCAATTGACTGTCAGAGCTACGAATCCTTCCAATCAATCAGTTCAAGCGGTCTTGCCAGTAACCGATCCACGCGTTGAAGTTCGCGGTAAAGAAGGGGATGCTTCTTTGTTCCGTATCAAAGCGCATCCAGCGGATTTGACTTTCACACCGGCTCCGGCCGTTAGCACGTCGTCGACTACAACTCCGTCGTCATCGTCGTCCTCGAATAGTGGACTGAGCGGCGAAGGGGAAGGCAGGTCAGCTGCTCCCGTCATCACATCTAATACCAACTCGAAAACGGTTGCTTTAGATCCGGCGGCGGTGGATCAAGCCATTCAACAAGTCAAGTCTCCCGGACGTGTTCATGCCTCCAACAGCACGGGGGACAGCACGAAAAAGGTGATAACTCAAACAGAACAAGCTTCCACGAAGCCTTCGCAAGCCAGCTCCAATCCGATTTCTAACGGCTTCCGAAGAGGGTTTCGAACGCGGTAGCAATTTCGGCCTAATTGGCAAAGCATGAAACCGCTTTTCTAAGCGGTTTACTCGCGCGATGCATTTTCTGGAAGCACCTTGTCGAGGGTGTTCATGAAGAGTCGATGATGGCGAATCTGTGGGTCGTTGGTAGTACCATCGACCTCGATTTGCCATAACTTCGCACCGCTCGCATTGGAAATGGGGCGGAATATCCCGCCGCGTCGGCCAACATTAGCAAACATGTCGAGGTGAACCTCGCGTCGCATGTTTACCCATCCCGCGCCGCGCATCGAGACAATATCTCCATCCAATGTTAGCTCTTGAATGGGGAACTGATCTCCATCGATTGCGAACTGGACATCCGCAGAATCGAATGCTGCTTGACTAGGGCTCACGGATAAAATCTGAAACAGCCGAATCATGGCAGGGAGTTCATAAAGGTTGGCTCGACGCAACCATGCCTGCCCTTGCCCCTCTAGGGAAGAAGTATTGGTAAGCGCACCGTTAACATCGCATTGAATCGATAGTCGACCCGAAGTACTGGTATTGGTCTCTCCCAAATCTACCAGGAACCCGTGCAGGTCGGCATCCACCAAACGGAACCGGTACCTAGCTCTTTCCCCAAGCCCAAGCGGTTCGGTTCCGCTCAAGAAGATGGTACCGCTTAGCGAACGCGCTCGAACATCGGTGTCTTTGATATCCAGAATCGGCACTTCGGGGTTTGCAGAAACAGCATTGGGATTTTCCGGGGGGACTGGTTCCGATCGATTCAGAATGCCTGGTCTATTAGCAAGCGAGTCGCGGAACTCGCTGCGAAACGACGCTTGTGAAACAGCATTTGAGTCTTGGTTCTGACCGAGATAGTCCGCAGCAATCACGTCGCTGCCTGGAATGCTTAATCGTAGGCTCGGGGCCTGCAAGTTTTGCTTTTGCTGCCACTGGATGGCATCTCGACCAAACATTAATTGTTCGCGGTTGAATGCAAATGGCCCTCGCACCCCAGTCACTGCAACATTCTTGATGGCAAGCGCATCGAGATCTAACATGCCATATGCCATAGGGCCAGCCGGGGTGCTCATACCCAAAAGGGACAGGGATCCTCGAATGCCCGAAGCAATGCCACCTCCACCCAGTCGCCCATCTTCAATTTGCAATTCCAAATCCCATTCTCGAACGATCGAGACATCGCCCATCGGTTCATCTGAATTTGTTGTGCTCGCAATCATTTGCGGTTGGTATGGAGTCGTAGGGGAAGAGACTCTTGTGTTGCCCGTGATACTGACTGGCCCGCGAAAATCCATGCGAACCAACGGGTCACGCAGATAGCTTGGCAAACAATTCAGTAAGCTTTGGTCTACCACGAGACGGGTAGACGGCATCCAGGTGAGCAGCCCATCCCATGTGCCGTCGGAGTGGAGTCGACACATGCCTTCGGTTTTCATTCGGCTGGAGTCATGTGTTCCCGAAAGCGACTTGATGTCAATCTTGCCGGGCCGATACAAAATTTTGCAGGCGATGTCATTGATCTGATAAGGAAGGGATATGGGGCGAACGGATACGGACCTTCCTGATCTTGTTTCCGACTCGCTCTTTTCGACCACTTCAACTCGCAAGTCAATGGCCGGGCTCGTGCTCTTTCGAGTAATCTCTACATTCACTTGATCCAGCACGCCGCTTGGCTGCAGCTGATCCCACAATCCTCGAACGCTCTTGGGAAGTGCCAGCTGGAGCTCTTCGTCAAGCCCAACATCGAAGCCGTCAAAGAATAGCTCAAGAGACTCTAAGGCGGCATTTTTCGTTTGGCATAACCCATGCCCTTTGATTCGAGCCCCGTCATTTCGCCCGACAAAATCTCGGAGAAGAATACGTTCGTTGTCGATGGTCACTTCACCATGGACATCCACAATAGGGTAGCGAAAGTTGTCATACTTGACGGAGCATTCTGAAAACGTCAGCTCGATCGCTTTGGAAATGGTGTCGGGCCGGTCGGCGGTTCGTGTAAAGCGACCTTGTTTCAACAGAACGGTTCCCGAGGGATGGAGCGAGGTGACGAATTGATTCACACCACTAGGTGTGGTTCCTCGCGGTGAAAGGGCTTTCAATAGGGCTTCGTCAATAGCTATGGGCCCGTCTGCCGCCAAACGCAAATCCATCAGCCAACGCGGCTTGGCTTGCGTTAACGTAAGCCCACCGCGAATCGTTTGATCCCCCGCTTGACCGACAAGATCCTTGGCTGTGATGACGCCGTTCTCGTAAACAAATTCGCCATGGACGTTCTTGACGGGATAGGGAAAGAATTCAGGCTCCAAACCCGCATTCAATGCTTGAACCTTGACTCTTGGCTTCCATTGCGAACCATCAAACTGAAGAGTAGCTTGTGCATTGACCTTCCCGGCAACACCTATTTTGCGCCATGTTTCTTGGATGGAAACGGGAAGCGCTTGATACAAACGCTCGTCGAGAGCCAAACCTTGGACCGCAAAACTGGCTTCCAGCGGCGCTGGAAAAGCATAACCGTGCAAATGGCCAGCAAACGCAAGGCTGGTGTCTCGACTGAATGCCTTGAAGTGGTTGAGATACACGCTCCCTTTTTTGAAGTGAACTTCGCCTGAAATGGATTCAAGCGGGTACGGAACTTTGGGATGTAACAACCTTCCTTGGGAGATGGTCGACTTGGCTTCAAAATCAAGAGTTCCTTGATTCGAAACAGCGGCAAACGAAGTATTGAATTGGCCGCTAAAGCCTTCCACTTGGCTCAGTTGTTTTTGAAACATTTTTGGGAGTTGGTCAGCCAAGCGTTGCGAATACTCGAACTTGGCAATCTGACCTTGAAGAGTCCAATTGGTTTTGTCCTCATTGATTGTCGCAGCCAAGTTCACGCTTTGAAAGAAGCTACTCGAGACGCTTGCAGTGACCTTGACAGCAAGAGGCATCACCCTGCCTGCGATCATGCGGGGTAGAAGATTTGCCTGAACGCGTAAGTCATGGCAAATGATCTCTTGCCCCGTTTGTGCTGATTCATTGCCGATTCGAAGCAACCCTGACCGGACTTCGATCGCAGGAAAGCTGGCGCTCAGTGGCTTATTGCTGGAAAGTTCCTGAACGCTGAAACGCCCATCCGACATAGGCCACAACGACACCTCCAGTCCATCTACAACGACTTTCTGAACAGGAAGTTGCCCCTGCGCTAGCCCAATCAACTCCAACGGACCGTAGCACACCAATCGTCCGCAACGAACCACGTCGCGAAGCCCTTGCTCGGTCGGCTTGGTGATTCGAATTCCTTCAATGGTGATCGATTGTCCGTGTTGCAAATGGGCACGATCCACATTTACCTGGTGGCCAGGAAATTCGGTGCGCAGTCGCTTCAATATTTCCTTGGTCAGCTTGTCGTCGACTTGCCCCATCACGAAGAAGTAACCGGTCAGTCCCAAAATGGTCAGCAGCAAGAGCCAGACCATACGATGTTCCCAGACGCGATCTCGGCTGCGACGAATCAGCTCGTCGGTATTCTTTGCTTGGTTTTCTGGTACTACTTGTGTCAACCGTGACATTGGAATAAGAAGCTATCGATCCATCGACATTTTTATTGACCCATTCGTTAATTTTTTTGCAATCCATTGCATGCAGCAAACTAGCCCAACCCCACCGAGCACGCACAGCACCAACACCGCAGGCTGTCGGTATCGGACCGAACCGATAAAAAACATATGCAGGATGGCAAAGTACACTGCGGGCATCGCTATCAACCAGGCGCCAGACTGATTGCGAAGCCGCCACATCCCTACCCCGGAAAGCAGCATAATCACACTATATCCAAACGCCTCAGCCCACCGCACTGCACTGCTTCCCAATTCTCGAGCAACAGGCATGGGGGACCAAGTCTTCACGAATTTTACCAACCCCAGCTGAACAGCGGCAGATGAGTTTTCAAGAGCCCAATCAATAGCAGCATTCCGCAGCCGCCGGTCAAGTCGCGACTCAAACGTCCCATTTAACCCATTCCCCGCAGCCTGTTGCCGTTGATCCTCGTCCAGTTGCTCTTTTGCAAACTGATCGACGAAAGCCATGTTTTCGTCACTGCTTCCCGAAGCTCCTGGATGCCAGCCATCGTACAGACTGGCTCCCACCTGAAGTGTGGTCGGAACAAACGTTCCCGACACCCAGTAATTGCGAATCCACCAAGGAGACATGCAGGCCGCGTTTCCCGTACAGAACATCAGACAACACAGAATCCAAGTACGAAATCTACCCCATGTAAGCTTGTGGGAGACTGGTTCTGCTCGCCAAATCATCCAAGCGAGATACGGAAACATAATGACTGGCCATAGGCTCCAACTGGGACGACTCAGGCAAGCTGCTCCACTTAAAACCCCCGCAGCAAGCATCCAGAATATCGCCTTGGTGTTCCGCGCACGTTCGATGGCCACAACGGAAAAAAAAGTAGCACCGAGCCCCGCAATCATGAGCGGACAGAACAAGGATTCGCTTAGCACAAAGATACTCATACCTACCGCGCCAGGATACAAAGTAGCAAGCAAGCCGGCAGAAACAGCAATTAAGCCGGTAACTGTCTTGGGATTCGGTTCACCGGATTGCCCCAAACTGTCTTGTGAATGCCTCGCAAGTCGAGCCGCCAAAAGCATCAGCATCGCGACCCCAACTGTGCCAGCTATGCATCCCGCAACTCTAGCCCCAAAAATAGCTGACCAAGAAAACGACTCCCCTGGTGGTAACAACGATGCAAAGGGGGACAAAAACATGGGATAGAGCGGCGCACGGAAAATCTGAGTATTCACACTTCCGTACTGATAGGGCTCACCATGGGCAATGGTTCTTGCAAGATACCAATACGAATCGCTATCCCCAAATCGAAGATAGGTTTCCTGGGCGTTGTAGTTCTGCCAAACCCAGGCCGCTACGATTCGGACCAAGAGACAAACCACTAAAATGGAAGCGAACCATGTTCTCATACTTGGCCTCGCACACCAATCACTTGGGGAGTACTTTGATCTCAAGATCCGCCATCATTCGCACGACGTTCAAAAATGGATCATATGGGTTTGCGTCCGAGTAACTTGACTCGATCACTTTGATCCGATCCAACTTAAGACCGGGATTCTTTTCCGTTGAATCGATGGGAATCCATCTGTCTCCGTCACGATACTCGACCCAAGCATGAAATCGCATTGCGGGTGCGTCCGACGAACCGTTGTATTGATAACCGAAGGCTATACGTGCAGGAATTTTGAGCGACCGACAAACTGCCGTCATGAGGATGGCATGCTCAACCGCATTCGCTTTTTTCAATCGAATCACTTGATTGATCGAATGGACTTGATTGTCAAACTCTTTAAACTGAACCCGCTTAAAGAGCTCTTTTTGACAAACGCTAACTTTTTCTGAAACCGTTGCCTTTTCCGGATCCAAGTCTTGGTTGGAAGCAAGAATCGCACTTGCAAGCTTAGCCACGATAGAACTGGACGCGGGAATGAGCTCTGTCGATGCAAGCGTATTCGGATCGACTCGCTCCTCGACCGCATTTCCACCAACCAACTCTTGCGATTCGTTCACGGGAAAGACCGATACGTCCGCTGATTTCGCATCTACCGATCGGATCCGTTGATTGGTTCGATCCGAGAAAAGTGCAAAAGGGTCTTTGGACACATGCGTGACGCGGTAGGTACAGGATTCGGAAACCACCCCATTCAACTGCGCCTGAACCGCCCCCTGCAGGGGAATCGATCGAACTTCCAAAGCCCGAAGCTCGAACAAGGAAGCGACTGCCTGAGCTACAACGGGAGTCGTGCGAAAGGTACGAATGTTCGCGGAAGCAAAGACAGTCTTGTATCCTTCCCCATTGGAATCCACCCAAATCAGTGACTTCAAACTTGAATCGCCCACCAAAGCCGTGTTTCGGACCTCCAGCAATTCTCGAGTCCCACCTAACATGGTCGGAGTGCTAACGAACTCATCCGCTTCAACCAATCCATCCACCATACGAACCAAAATGGGATCAAAGTACTTCAGCTTGCGTTGCTCACGTTCTTGTATCGGTTTTCGGATCAAAGATTGTTCGACGGCGAATGGTCCGCGAAACGATTCCTTCCAGTCGATTTTGGTCTGAGATACTTTGCCGTTGACCGTATTGGTCATGCGTAACACGCCGGACAAAACATTTCCCTTAAACGATTGTTTGTTATCACCAATCTCCAGCGACCCTTCCAATTGAATCAAGTCCCCGTTGTCTTGCTCTAAAGTCGCGATTCTTAGTTTCTGAATCTGGGACTTCCCCTGAACCGATACCCTGGTCTCGCCTACCATTTCGATTCGGAAGACTCGTTTTCCCTGCGTTTTAGAAACCTCCGCACGACGATGAAGATAGCCAACCGGCAAATTTCCTAAATACTGCACTTCCCAAATGTCTCGAGGCAATTGATCTGCGGTGGTCCAAGGCTTCGCGGGATCGTCCACCGTGATCATGGAACTAGCTGGCTTTTTGGCAGAAGGTACGGAGTCACCCTGCTGGGCATTGGCAATCCCTGAGTTTGAACTTCCATCACCACCGAGAAGGGATAAATCGGGCAAATCGATAGGTGCTTCGGAATCGGCCTTGGAATCAGAAACGGGTTTCGTGACGGA
>CAITIF010000228.1 GCA_903892365.1 uncultured Pirellula sp.
AGTGCCGGTGGTAACGCACCAACGACACCCAATAACAGTCCGACGCTGCAACCGATTAAGATTGCAACGCCGTCGATGCGTAACGTAAACGCACCCATCGTGAACCGAACTGCCATTCCATTCAGCACGGTCAGCGCGATCACTCCAGAAACGAGCGATCCGGCTGCAGATAGAAGCACACCTTCTTGGATCAAACTGATCAAGATAGCGCAACGGCGGTAACCGATCGCCTGCAACGTCGCTATTTCCCGGACGCGGCCTGCAACCGCTCCGTACATCATGTTCAGCCCAGCGAAAATCCCCGCACTGGACACCAGCACTACGACCAGCCAAGCCAACAATCGAACGGGCTTATAGTGTTGTTGTAGCGTTGCGTAATACTCAGTTTCCGCTATCGCCCGAAGCTCAAGGTCTGTTCGTTCCTTGCAAAACAATTCAACTTCAGCGGGTGAACTGCCCGGCGATAGGAGCAACGCCACTAAACTAATGTCTTGCCGCTTTGATGTAGTTTGAAAATCGGACAACCTGCACCAAATCTCAGACTCATAAGCAGCACCGCCGGCCGCGAATCTTCCACTGATGTTCCACGAACGTCCCTCGAACTCGATACTCTTTCCAATAGCGAGTTCATCTTCGCGGCTTCCTAGCTTTGCGGCCGCCAATCGCCCTACCATCACCTCGCCGTCACTTGGCCAAGCACCATCGACCAACTGAACTGAACGTCGGACCAGGGGCGCGGCGAGAGTTACACCCCGCACCAATCCCAATCCGCCTTCATTGTTTTCGCTCTTAACTCGTGTGCCTGCATATAACTCGGGCGACGCATGATTGAGTCCAAATCGCTTGATCGTTCCATCTACACTGGCAGTCAATAAGGATGGCGTCCGGGCAGGGATGGATGAGTTCTCAATGTTCTCTTCCGAGTTCACCGAGTAAACCAATACGACGTTCTCGTCGCCGCTTGCGGTCAACGACTGTTCAAGTCCGCGAATGAACCCGACCACGACGAACACCAACATCACGACAGTGGCCAGTGCCATCATCGTTAATGCCGTGCGCACCGGTCGCCTGGCCAGATTGCGAACGCCGTATTCCCAGGGAAGCAGCATGAAGGAGGTCTTACTTAGGCTGGATCATCACGCTGCGAAAAGTTTGCGCAGCACCGAATCTCAACAAGTGAATCTGAATCGTTGTCCTACCGAACAACACTTAGAAGAAACGCAAAGGCGTTGGCTGGCTCAGATCTGCCAAGATTGAAGCGCTATACGCGCATCGCTACCCGTGAATGCATGCTTCACGACGATTCTCGAATGCCCATCAGCGAAAAACGAACTGACGGGGCTTCGTAGTTCGATGTGTATCCGATGAAACCAGCAAATCCCATCGGAAGATTGTGGAAGCTCAACCGGACTAGCCACAATCGCCCCTTCGCAAATGCAATTCTTGCACTCGCAATCGCGATCATGTGGCTCGGGGGCAGCAGGGACCTCTGTTTCCACGCAGTCAAAGCAACATTCGCACGTCGCGCAAGCACTTTCGACGCTGGAAGCTGGGAGCGGTTGGCAGCCCAAACAACTAAGCGGACAGGTCAACAAGTTGACGATTAAGAGTAGTGCTACTAGAGGCGATCTCATTCCGTTAAGGATAGCTCTTGGACGTCTTTGAGGCAATGTCAGCCACCGAACCGCACGGATTTTAGACCTTTTGATGCCCCACGATCAACGCAAATCAGATATTGGCCGGTGACCGACCACTAGGGAAAGCCTGCTTCATTCGGGAGATTCGGACTTTTCGCTAAAGGTGCCCCAATTGTTGATTCGATACCAAAAAGGAAGTCCCAGATCGGTTTTCTTTTCCACAGCTTCTGCCCTGGATTGCCCAATGCTTCGCACTCCGCTAACACGATTCGCTCAATGCGCCGTGTTTGTGGCTGCGATCATTTCCGCCTTGATCCCTCCCTCGTCGCTGGCTTGTACGCACTGCCTGCTGCGTGATGTGATTGAGATCGCCGGTCACAACTCTGATTGCCAACATGATCACGACGAGCATTCGTGCGAAGCTCCTTGCTCCGATTCGAATGACTCCGGTTCTCAGGACCAACATCAAGACGACAATCACCATTCGCACCGCGATTGTCCGTGCTGCATCGGTGGTTTTGAAAACGCATTATTGCTTTCTGGTTCAGTTAATCGACTAGCCGATATTGCGACGGTCACTCCAGCGTGGTCAGGGTTTGAGTATCAGCAGCGTTCGATGAAGCAATTTCAGCACCTTTATCCCGACAAGTCGACTCGGTCTACCTCTTTGCCAAACGTGCTGCGCATTTGAACCGAGCTTGGCGTTAACCATCGCCAATTCTTTTTTGTTCGGATCACTACTGGCACTCGATATCTTTACTCGAGAAAGCCCTTTGCTACTCAGTGCGCTTGCTTCGGAGGGAGCTCCATGAAAATGAACATTGCACAATGGATCGTCTGCTCAGCCGCTTGTATGGCGGTTGGCTGCAGTGGACTGGAGCGACACATCCGTCCAAGCGAGCAAGCAACAGTCTATGCATCCCCAAGTTTGCAAAGCGACGCTGTTAGCCAAAGCAAGACGGGCATCGATACACCGTTGGACCAAAACCACGCATTGCGAAGTCAACCGGTTTCGCAAGCCGCGTATGCTCATCAGTCCTCTCAAGCTTCCGGTGTGGTCGAACCCGCTTCCGTTGACGTTGTCATGGTCGACCCAGTGACCTCGAATGAAGCCATTGCTGACGGTGCGACGCTCGAAGAACTCCTGTCGCTTGCGTTCGCGAACAATCCAGCCATTAAAGAACTGGCCGCGACGACTCAGATCGCAGCAGGTTATCGCACACAAGTCGGTCTGTACGCCAATCCGATGCTGGGCTACCAGGGCCAACAGTTGGCTGACGCCGGGACAGATCAGCACCTACTATTCGTTCAACAGCAAATCATTACGGGCGATAAGCGTGCACTGAATCGTGCTGTACTTAATGAAGCCGTACGAGCCCAAGTACAAGAACTAGAAGCCCAAAAGCTTCGAGTTGCGACAGACATCAAGACCGCCTATTACGACAGCCTTCGAATTCAAGAACAACTCGCATCGATCGATCAGTTTTTTGAATTGCTGAAGCAAGGGGTGAATGCGGCTGAGAAACGTATGCAAGCAGGCGAAGGCTCCAAGATCGACCTTTTGCAGACTCAAGTTCAACTCAAGCAGCTGGAACTTGATCGAAGGCAGCTCTCAGCCTCGCTGTCGGCCCGACTGCGGGAGATCGTTGCTCTAGCTGGCATGCCGAACATGCAGCTACAGGCGGTC
>CAITIF010000229.1 GCA_903892365.1 uncultured Pirellula sp.
AGCCTGCTTTCCTGCGATGAGTAATGCTTTTAGGTAGTTCACTTGAAAGCAATTGTTTCAACACTCGCTTTCCATTGTTACCTTGACGCTTCCACTTGGCAGGCATCGCTAAGCATGCAGCGATCACCTCGTGATCCAGCCATGGCACGCGAACTTCAAGCCCATGCGCCATGCTCATACGATCGGTCTTGACCAAAAGTCCGTTCGGCAAATGGAATCGCAAATCCATGTGAAGCTGTTTCTCAAGAGGCAATAGTCCAGCCGGCGATTCTTCCAGGACCGATGTATAGTCCAACCATGGGTCGTCGGAAACGTCCAAGAATGAGCTCTGAAAAAGTTGCTTGCGCAATTCGGGCGGCACCATGCTTCGCCACATCGCATGATCGCGAGGAGCATCATACTGGGCGAACGACATAAAACGTCCAAGCATCATTTTGGTATTGTACTTGGCGACGGAATTAGGAAGCCATTCGATCGCAGGCTGCAAGACTCGCTCTCGAATCCATTTTGGGATACAGCGATAGTAGGGCGCCATCTGGCTAGCTCGATAGGTATCGTAGCCAGCAAGCAACTCGTCGGCTCCGTCCCCATTGAGCGCCACCGTGACCGACTTGCGCATAAACTCGGAAAGGAAATACAATGGCAAAGCAGAATTGTCCGCCAAGGGTTCTTCGGCATGACTTACTAAACAATGCAAGCCTCGCTGTGCGTCGGCCAGCAACGTCAGCTCGCGGTGTTGAGACTGATATCGTTGGGCAACTTGGGAAGCAAAACTCCGTTCATCAAAGGAAGACTCCGTGAACCCAGCCGAGAACGATTCGATTCGTCCCGGCCCAGACCGTTGCATGCTGCGGACGATGGCTGAAGAATCCAATCCGCCGCTTAGCATTGCGCCCACTGGCACGTCGCTTACCATTTGCCTCTTGACCGCATTGTCCAACGCACTGCCCAATCGGTTCGAGGCATCTTCAAGAGTGCAGGAAGCAACTTTGTCAGGATAAGGAACTCGATACCATTTGGACTTTGCGACCGGGAAACCTCGTCGAATGGTCCATGCCTCTCCTGGCCTCAATTGCTCGATTCTCTCAAAACCAGTTCGAGGGGCTGGCGTGTATCCAAAAGCCAAAAACCGATCGATCGCTTGCCGATCCATTTGAGCTAACGAAGGCAAAGCGGTAAGGATCGCTTTGATTTCGGATGCGAACCAGCAACGCGTTCCATCGTCGTGCACGAAAAGTGGTTTGATGCCGACACCATCTCGCACTAACCATAAAGAACTATCGCGAGGATCGTACATCGCAAAGGCAAACATCCCGTTCAATCGGGTAACGACCTTTTGACCCCATTCAAGATAACCACGCAGCAAAACTTCGGTGTCTGTGGTGGAATGAAACCGATGCCCAGCCCGCTGGAGTTCGTCTCGCAATTCTTGGAAGTTATAAATCTCGCCATTGTAAACCAGTACACAACCCGTTTGCTGATCGATCATGGGCTGATGGCCATCTTGGCTGACATCTAAAATCGATAACCGACGATGCCCGAGCATGATTCCTGGCTTCAGCATCAGTCCACCATCGTCCGGACCACGATGAACAAGACTGTCCACCATCGCAATCGCTTGCTCGCGATTCAAGGGAATCGGGTTTCGAGCGGTATAATCCAAAACGCCAGCAATTCCACACATGATAGGCTCGTTAGCCGCAACGCCCCCAAGCAACCACCGACAGCCCAAAAAGACGTCCCATCCACGGGTCGGATAGAAGGGCAAACCTAGGAAGCCATCTGTCCATGGCGGACATTTGTTGATTCACGTGATTATCTTGCAGTCCAGCGGATTTTCGGACGCGATTGTGGAACCACCATCCACAAGCGCCAAGTGCATTGATGTACCGAATTCGATCCACTTTCCAACCAGCCTCTACCAAAGCAG
>CAITIF010000230.1 GCA_903892365.1 uncultured Pirellula sp.
CATCGAGCGATTTCGAGACATCTGGGAGGTAGGGGTATTCGGAATGCATCTCAGATTTTTACCTTGATCAAATGCGTTTGGACATGTGCCATGATACCGCGGGCCACTTCCAGCTTTGGGCCATCGATCCTTCCCAAGATAGACCCGTCCTTCAGCAACACCTCCACAGAGTTTTCAAGCGAATTCATCGCAACAGCGCTGTTGGACACCATCATGTCACAACACTTTTTCGCCATTTTGACGATCGCGCGAAATCGAACATCCTGAGTCTCCAGTGCGAAGCCGACAACCCATTGATTGGCATTCCGACGCGCGGCCATCGTTGCCACGATGTCCGGCGTTTCCAACAGAGTCAATTGCAACCCCATACCGGTTTTGCTCATCTTGCTTTGCTCGACATGCTCTGGCATGTAGTCGCAAGGTGCCGCAGCACCGATTAAACCATCCGCCTCCTTGAACGAGTCCGCAGTGGCATCCAGCATCTCTTGCGTAGTGATCACATCGATCTGGCGAACACCAATCGGATAGGCGATGGAAACTGGGCCGCTCACTACGGTCACCTCATGCCCCAGTTCCAAAGCGGCTTGGGCCAGCGAGGCACCCATCATGCCGCTCGAACCGTTCGTCAGATAACGAACAGGGTCCAAATACTGTCGAGTTGGACCAGAAGTGATAACGATATGTGCCATCGACTTCTTAATGCCTAAAGCAAGAAAGGTTCGGACGCAGCCAAAATAGCTTCCGGTTCGGACATGCGGCCGGCACCGATCTTGCGACAAGACAGCCAACCCGATTCCGGCCCAACAAAATGAACACCGTCATCTCGAAGTTGCTGAACATTGCGTTGCACCGCAGGTTTATCCCACATAGGAGTGCTCATGGCTGGGGCCAGAAGGACTGGGCACTCCATGTTCAAATACAAAGTGGAAAGCAAGCAGTCTGAAGTTCCAAGAGCACAGCTGGCGATGATATGCGCCGTCGCTGGAGCCACGATCATCAATTTGCAATCAGCAGCAAGCTCGATATGAGCACCCAATGGAAACCTGCTATCAAAGATGTTCGTGACAGGTTGTTGATTGCAAAGGGCAGCAAAAGTCGCGGGCCCGACAAAATGTTCGGCCCCAACGGTCAGAACCACAGAAACCGAAAATCCTCGTTGCACCAATTTGCTAACGAGGATGGCAGACTTGTACGCGGCGATGCCACCTGAGATCCCGACAACGACGCGTTGATTCATCAGCGATACGCTTTCTGCAGGCTACAGATCGCTGGTGTCCAGGTCCAGCAAATCACCAAGATCCGCTGTTTCGCTGACAACCTTCATTTCGCCATTGGAGGTCAAGAAGATTTTGTCTTGCAAAATTTCTTGGATTACGATTTCCATGCGATCGTCCGGGTTCATGTCGACCAAAGGACGACTTCCGCGGTTGAGTTGTACAAGACGCTTTTGGATGAGCGTCGAGAGTTTGAATCGTCCGCCAACTTTATTGACGATAGCTTCTTCTTTTAGTTCTTCGAGCATGGAATGGTCTCTCCGTGGTACTGCGTGAGCAGCGTGCACAATTGATGAACAGTGTTATTGATTTCTTGATTGATGATCTCGTGGGTGTAATGGCCCTTCAGAGCCATTTCTTGGTCTGCAACGTCCAGTCGGCGCTGAATCGCTTCTGGAGATTCAGTCCCTCGTTTCCTGAGCCGATTCTCCAATTCTTCCATCGATCCTGGATGGACAAAAATGGTGATC
>CAITIF010000231.1 GCA_903892365.1 uncultured Pirellula sp.
CAAGACGGCAGGGTATTGGAGTGGAAAACTCATGGAGGCTGGCAAGCCCGCGTCCACTCCAGTAGCTCTTATTCGACGCTGCTCTTGGCATGACCAAGAGACGCTCCTTTGCGATCTGTCGACAGTGGTATCGACTTTAGCAGCCTCACCGAATTTTACCCCACCCATGATCAGTATCGTGGGGGAAGTGATTCGCATGTCCAAGAGTATGGATTGGTTTTCGGTTCGACCTTGGTTTGGAAAGCGAGTGTGGGTGACTAGTCCCCAGGCAACAGGAAATCTGCTTGCGAAGAAGCTCGATGAACAAGGGGCTATCACGGTAGTCGAACCCGTGATGACCATTCAGCCCCCCGACGACTGGACACCCATCGATGCGATGATTCTGGAATCAGGTCACTTCGATTGGATTGTGTTTAGCAGTGTTTATGGCGTGGACGGATTTTTTGCTCGACTGAAAACTCTGGGCAAAGATGGGCGATTATTGGCCGGTGCAAAGCTCGCTGCGGTTGGAAGCGCTACTGCGAACGCGATCGCCATGCACTCCATGGTTTGCGATGTAGTCCCGCAGACACAAGGGGCGGAGGGTATCGCCAATTTGTTCGAACAGAATTGCCGCGGAAAGCGATTCCTGCTTGTTCGAAATCCAACAGGCGAGACGATTGCCATGGATCGATTGCATCTGGCTGGTGCCGAAGTGCAATCGGTTCCTACCTACTATCAGGTCTTGAAGTCTGAATTACCATGCTCTTTTCAGATATTGCTGGACACGGACCAATTGGATGCCGTCACCGCAACCAGCAAAAACATCGCTAAGCAAGCGATGGAACTGCTTGGTCCCTCGAAAACAAAAGTAACTTGGCTGAGCTTATCACCCGCGATTTCTGATCTGCTTCGGCAGCACGGATGCGAAAAGATCCTGACCGCGCCCGAGCCAAGTTTTGAGCAGCTTGCTTTGTTAAAATGTTAGCATGGCGAGAGCAAAAACATCTTGATGAAGCATGCGCTACAACGATCCATAACGACATAACGAACCCACTTAGGCAAGGTCACAAGCGATGGCATTTCCCAAATTCTTATTCACATTGACTGCTCCGTGGATGCTTCTGCTGTTCCCATCGCCATCGATTTCTCAAGAGACTCAAACGTGGTTTGGTTGGGTAGAGACTCCCAAGCAACATCTTCGAACGGTGCTGAAGCTGCAACGTAGTTCTGATCCAAATGGAGCGACAGCAACCGGAACCATGATCAGTCCGGATCAATCGTCCGAGGAAGTCACTTTAACGGGTTTGCAGATCAAGCCTACGGAACCAGATGGTTGGCGGTTTCAATTGGTAAGCCCAATGGATGCGAAGCCAATTGCTTCCTTTCGCGGGACACAAGTGTCTGGAGATCGAGTCGAAGGGAACCTGGACCAGTCAGGCCAATCGCTTTCGGCCAATCTTGAACGGATCGATCATTTTCCGGCTGAATCGGCACAAACATTAGGTGCAGATGCAGTTTGGACTGGGACATTAAATCTGGTGGTTAAAAAGATGGATTTTCGGATTCGCGTTTATAGCCAGCCTCCATTTGCAACCAAAGATGAACCGAGAATTCTTTTCGACTCGCTTTCCGAACGGTTTGTGGGCATACCTGCGACGGTACAGATGGACCAAGATCGAAATACAACTTTTGAGATTGCTGCGATCGGGGCGAAATTCAGTGCGAAGCTGAATGAAGCTGGGAACGAACTTGTCGGCAGCTTCACTCAGAACAAGATTCCA
>CAITIF010000232.1 GCA_903892365.1 uncultured Pirellula sp.
AGAACCCGCCAGAATCACTCTCCTGCCCAACTCTCTGGTTTCTTCTGTTCTCGCGCGGCGGCCCTTATTTTGGTGAGATTTCGCTTTGTAATGAGGGGGCTAATCGGCTATAATCCACCCGTTCTTCCCTCCCCCCTCCTCACCTTGCCTGATCTTCTCATGGAGTTCCCGTATGACTCGTCCCTCAACACGGCGGCAGTTTCTTACCACAACTTCTCTCGCCACAGCCGCTGCGATTACGGCTCCTAACATTTTGCGGGGACGGGAACTGAATAATAAACTCAATCTGGCAATTATTGGGGTAAGCGGAGCGGGTGGTTTCAAAATGGACCATCTGGCTCAAAAGGAAAACATCGTGGCACTATGCGATGTTTCTGAAGCAGCCTTGAACGGAGCACGAACAAAGCACCCCAACGCCAAAGTTTATACCGACTACCGCAAGCTCTACGAACATGCAAATGATTTCGACGCTGTGGTGGTGTCGACTCCAGAACATACCCACGCCTTCGCCACACTCCCTGCCCTTCAATTGGGCAAACATGTGTTATGTGAAAAACCGCTCGCGTATAACATTCACGAAACGCGAGTGATTCGTGAAGCAGCTGCCAAAGCTAAAGTCGCCACTCAGATGGGAATACAGATTCATGCCGGTGACAATTATCGCCGCGTCGTGGAATTAGTTGAAACTGGCGCTATTGGGCCCGTAACAGAAGTTCATGTTTGGGTTGGCCGAGCTTGGGGACTTCAATCCGCAGAAGCCGCAAAACGCAACGGTGATATTGTCTCTGTTAGCGAACGACCTAAGGACACGTCACCTGTCCCCCCTGGACTCGATTGGGATCTGTGGGTTGGACCAGCTCCCTTCCGTCCCTATAACGATGTTTATTTCCCTGGTCCCAAATGGTACCGCTGGTGGGACTTCGGAAATGGTACCATGAGCGATCTAGGTTCTCATTGGAACGATCTACCGTTTTGGGCTTTGAAACTGCACGCCCCCTTGTCGATCGAAGCCTTCGGTCCTCCCGCTCATTCTGAAATCGCTCCTGCTTCGATGCGAGCCGTTTATGAATACGGACCAAGAGGAGATATGCCAGCAGTTCAATTGACTTGGTACCAGGGTGAGGAAAAACCTGAACTATGGAAAACGGGCGGAATTCCGCAATGGGATAGCGGCGTACTTTTCGTCGGCAGCGAAGGACGGATGCTCCTCTCCAACTACGGACAACATCTGCTGCTTCCGGAAAAACAGTTCGCCGATTTCAAACGGCCCGACCCCTACATTCCCGCGTCGATTGGCCATTACGATGAATGGGCTCAGGCGTGCAAAACGGGCGAACCTACGACCTGTAACTTTGAATACTCCGGTTGGCTCACAGAAGCCAACCATCTCGGTAATGTCGCTTATCGCGTAGGTGAGAAGATTTATTGGGACTCAGAGGCGATGAAGGTAACCAACACCGATAAAGCGGCCCCTTTCATTCAACGTGAATATCGCAAAGGATGGAGCTTGCAATGATCACCTTGCCGAGGGGAAGTCGGCCTTCCGGTGTCAAATTAGCTCTTGTCGGCATATTGAGTTGTTTCGTCGCCGTGGGAGCCTCACTGCCAGGCCAAGAGACAACACTCAACACGCCAGTGAACTCAAATCTTCAGTCGGAAGCTCAAGACGAATTTTTCGAACTGAAGATTCGGCCTATTCTTGTTGATTCTTGCTTGCCTTGCCACAACGAACAAAAGACATCAGGGGCATTGTTACTGCATTCGCGCGAAGCGCTGTTGCAAGGGGGCGATTCTGGACCGGTGTTTGAAGTGGGACAACCTGAAAAAAGTCTACTGCTTCAAGCCATTCGGCGAGAAGAGGGCGTCTCGCCCATGCCGCCCGAAAAATCCAAAGCGCTGCGTGCGGATCAAATTGCTGACTTTGCCCAATGGATCCAATCGGGCGCCCATTGGCCTGCTTCCATTGCAAAATTTGAAACCAAGAATCATTGGGCCTTCCAACCGATATCGAATCCACCTGCTCCAATCACCTTGGATCAATCTTGGCCCAAAAATGATATCGATCGCTTCATTCGAACTGCCCAAGAGAAGATTGGAGTCTCGCCAGCTCCTCAAGCGGATCGGGCAACTTTACTGCGCCGTGCCAGTTATGATCTCACGGGCCTCCCCCCAACTCCAGAGTTTCTCGAACAGTTCATGTCCGACAACAGCCCCGATGCCTGGCCCATGGCAATCGATCGGCTTTTGGAATCAAAGGCCTACGGAGAAAGATGGGGACGCCACTGGTTGGATGTGGTTCGTTACGCCGATACCGCAGGTGAGACGGCTGATTATCCAGTGCCCACAGCCTGGAAGTATCGCAATTATGTCATCGATGCCTTTAATGCCGACAAACCTTACGATGAATTTATTCGCGAACAAATTGCTGGCGACATTATTGGCGTTTCGCGTTCTCCACGCGAATACGAACAATGTGTTGCAGCCACCGGCTTTGTGGCTGTGTCACGACGCTTCGGATTCGATTCGGAGAATTATCACCATCTCACAATCCAAGATACTCTGGACACTCTTGGACAATCCATCTTGGGATTGTCACTAGGCTGCGCACGTTGTCATGACCATAAATTTGACCCTATCACGACGGAAGATTACTACGCGCTTTATGGAATATTTTCTAGCACGCGCTATGCTTTTCCCGGCTCGGAACAAAAGCCTCGAGTTCGCTCGTTAATGCCGCTGATTCCACCCGCTGAAGCTAGCCGACAATGGCGTGCTTATCGAGATCGCATCGCGGAATTAACGAGTCTTTTGCAAGCCAGAAATATCCCTATCCCGAATGCTGTCCTCGGTTCTATATCTGATATTGATGGCGATTTTGAATTGCAAGCACCGGCAGCGGGAGGGAGTAATGGCGTGCTCGTTCCTCCTTGGAGCTACATCGGAACGATCGAAGTGAGTGGGGGGGCTCAAAGCCCATATCGAAACTTTTTCCCATCCGGCAAAGTGGGGGCACACGTCC
>CAITIF010000233.1 GCA_903892365.1 uncultured Pirellula sp.
AATGTCTTCAGACAAGAAATTTAAGCTCGAGTACGTTTGGTTGGACGGTTATCTTCCTGAGCCAAACCTACGTAGCAAGACCAAGATCGTTGATTCTGCCCCTAAGAGTGTTGCAGATTTGGCACAATGGGGATTCGACGGAAGTTCTACCCAACAGGCAGAAGGCAAGAGTTCCGATTGTATTCTCAAGCCAGTTGCTTTGTATCCGGACAGCACTCGCATCAATGGCTACTTAGTCATGTGCGAAGTTATGTTGCCAAACGGCCAACCACACCCTTCCAACTTCCGTCAAACTGTCGAAGATTCGGCAGATCTATGGATCGGTTTCGAGCAAGAGTATTTCTTCTACGAAAACGGTCGCCCACTTGGTTTCCCCGAGGACGGATACCCAGCACCTCAAGGTCCTTATTACACTTCGATCGGCTACAAGAACGTTGGGGACATCGCTCGACAAGTCGTTGAAGAACACATCAACATTACCTTGGATGCCGGCATCAATCTTGAAGGCATCAATGCCGAAGTTGCTAAGGGCCAATGGGAATTCCAAATTTTCGCCAAGGGCGCATTGAAAGCTTGCGATGACATGTGGATCGCTCGCTACATGCTGATGCGTTTGGCTGAGAAGTACGGTTTAGATATCGAACTTTACTGCAAGCCGATCAAGGGAGACTGGAACGGTTCGGGTATGCACACCAACTTCTCAACCAACAAGCTTCGCGACGAAGGTGGGAAAGAGTACTTCGAGAAACTCATGGCAGCTTTCGATAAGTACCGCGACGAGCACATTGCTGCGTACGGTCCAGACAACCATTTGCGTTTGACCGGATTGCACGAAACCCAGTCTATCGACAAGTTCAGCTACGGTGTGGCTGACCGCGGTGCTTCGATCCGAATCCCACACAGCTTTGTGAACAACAACTACAAGGGATACATGGAAGATCGTCGACCAAACTCGCAAGCCGATCCATACAAGATCATCTCGCGTCTTTTGAAGACCATCAACTCGGTAAGCTAAACCAGACAACCCGACCACCGTGGATGCTGATTCTCAGATCAACAAGTGGCTTGCGGAAGACCTAGCACTCATAAGAGGCAACGGCAAATGAAGTCGTTGCCTCTTTTTTTGCTTTTCTCGCAAGGAGTGTTGGTTCGAAACAAGCAAATGCAACGGTGGGGGAATGACAATCGTCTCGGGCGTGTTATGTTTTCTTTGTCCAATATTTCCAGCAAATGCTGAATTGCAGACAGCACGACCTCGCGAGCCTGCAACGTTCACGATGGCCTGATTTACAAATTCGGTGGGTTATCCAATTCGGTCGGTTGGTCGAGCGAACTGAATTCCGACCTACAACGTATTAGCTGATCATTCGTTTTGTATTTGTTATTGTATTACCACCATTTACCTGACAGCATTTCATGAGTGTCGACGTTCAAAAAATCAAGGAGCAGGTTCTTAAGCATTCGGACCTGCTGGATCGCGTTCGTTCGGAGGTTCGCAAAGTCTTGGTCGGGCAAGATGTGATGCTTTCCCGGTTGATGATTGCCTTGTTGACTGGTGGGCATGTTTTGCTAGAGGGGCTTCCTGGGCTTGCCAAAACAACGGCAATTAAGGCCTTGGCCAACGCGATTCACTGCAAGTTCAATCGCATCCAGTTCACGCCCGATCTTTTGCCTGCCGACTTGATCGGAACCATGATCTACAACCCGCGCGAAGGTTCGTTTGGCACTCGTAAGGGTCCCATTTTCGCCAACCTCATTCTGGCGGATGAAATCAATCGTGCTCCTTCGAAAGTCCAATCGGCCTTAATGGAGGAAATGCAAGAGCATCAGGTCACGATCGGCGATGAAACCTATCCCTTGGACGAGCCGTTTCTGGTCCTGGCAACTCAGAACCCGATTGAACAAGAGGGAACCTATCCACTTCCCGAAGCCCAAGTAGATCGCTTCATGCTGAAAGTGGTTGTCGGCTATCCCAGCAAGGCCGATGAACGCAAAGTGGTGGACGCTGTTTTAGACGATGTTCGACGAACCGTACAACCGGTTTTAGACCACGCGCAACTCGTGGAGATGAAGCAAACGGTCTCGTCGTTGTACATGGATGACAAGGTGAAGGACTACGTGCTGGATGTGGTGGCCGCCACTCGGGCCCCTCAGG
>CAITIF010000234.1 GCA_903892365.1 uncultured Pirellula sp.
CCTGGCTAGAGGAACTGAGGCCTGTGGTTCAAAAGGAACGGATGCAATGGCAGATGCAAGCCGCCAAGTTAAGTCCAGAAACCTTAGCTCAGGTACTGGCTCCGGTTGACATCGAACTAGTCACTTTGGCCAGCCGCGGCGTTTCTAAAGTGGACCGGTTGATCGCCTACAGCATTCTCGGAGCGATGCTGATCACTACCTGGATCGGTTTGGCTTACATGATGACAGGCATCACGGGTGAAAAGCAGCATCGGGTCACCGAGCAAATCGTTAGTGCGATTCGTCCGCAAATGTGGATCGATGGAAAACTGATTGGAATCACGGGTGCAGCCATTGGTTCGTTGGCATTTCTGTTTATACCCAGTATCCTATGCTTGCCGCTTGTTGGTTGGCTGGGTTGGGATGTGTCGCTTCCGGATTCGCTGAACCGATGGGAGTTTTTGCCGGTGCTGTTAGTCTTCTACTTAGGCGGTGTTTTGTTCTGGAATTGTTTTTATGCCGGGGTGGCATCAGTGATAAACGATCCCAATACTTCTTCGCGAACGTCGCTTTTGTTTCTACCCATGTTGCCCATGATCGCGGCTGGTTTGGTGGTGTCCCAGCCGGATGGAGCCATGATGCGAGTGTTGAGTTTGCTGCCAGGTGCGTCTTCGACAGCCATGCCGATGCGGATGGTGCTGGGTGAAGTGTCTGCCGTGGAAGTTGTGCTGAGTTTGATCTTGATGTTCGTCGGCATTGCCGGCCTCCGTCTTCTTGCCGGGCGGATTTTTGCCGCAGGCATTATGCTTTATGGCAAAGAGCCAAGTTGGTTGGATATCGCCAAATGGGCGCTGAGTCGGCAAGGCAAAGCCCAATCATTCTCAGCGGTTATGTTCGTGTTGATGATAGCGAACTGGACTATGCTGACGCCCAGCCAAGGAATCGCCCAAGAAAGCTTGGATCTGGAGCAACAACGGAAGTCCTTCGATCAAGTTTGGCAAACGATCAAAGATGTTCATTGGGATCAAGAGTTGGTTGGCGAGAAATGGGATGCGCTTCGAGAGGAATTGAGGCCAAAGATTGAACAAGCGAAAGATAAGGAATCGGTCCGGGAAATCCTTCGTCAAATGCTGAACAGTCTTGGGCAATCGCACTGCGAAATCATTCCGATGGAAACGTACGAAGCCATGGAGCAGCAAGGGAACCAGGGGGGCGAAGGGGCCAGTGGCTTAACCCTGCGTTGGATTGATGATCAATTGGTGGTAACTCAGGTGCGACCCGATTCCCCTGCCAACAAGAGTGGCGTTGAAGTGGGATGGGCCTTGCAGAGCATCACTCGCAATGAAAATATCCGAAATGCGGATCAGCTTATCCTTGCCGTCAAGAAAGCCACGGAAGGGCAGATCGTCCGCTTTGAAACAGCGATGGGGCTAGCGGCGACCAGTGCGTTGACTGGTGCCATCGGCGAAACGTTGAAGGTAGCCTTTTTGGACAATACGAACTCCTCCAAGACGGTTGTGTTGCAGTTGGTCAAAGGGGAAGGGATTCCAGCGAAGATGGGGAATCTACCTCTGATGGACATTGAATTCCAATCTCGTTTGCTGGATGACAACATCGGTTACATTGCATTCAATGCATTCTTTGATCCAGGACGATTGATGAAAGCATTTCAAAAGGCTGTCACCCAGGAACACGCTCAGTCGCAAGGTCTCGTGATCGACATGCGAGGGAACATCGGCGGGATGATTTTGATGACGATGGGCATGAGTGGCTGGTTTGTCGATGAACAAGGGAAGCTGGGATGCATGAAAATGAAGGATACGCCCTTGAACGTCGTGATCAATCCACGACTGCCTCGGTACAAGCGACCGGTTGCCATCCTGATCGACGAATGTTCCATTTCATCGGCTGAAATCTATGCTGGCGGTTTGCAAGACATTGGAGCAGCTCGCGTTTTTGGTGGGCGATCTGCTGGTTTGGTTCTACCCTCCAACGTTTCGCGGTTGCCCAACCAAGATGGATTTCAGTACGTCACTGCGGATTACGAATCGGCATCCGGTCGCGTTCTGGAGGGGCAAGGAGTTCTACCAGATGAATCGATCACGCTAACTCGAGCTCAATTCAAGGCTGACGCTGATCCGGTATTATCTGCCGCGAAAGCATGGATCTTGGCCCAACCAAAGTAAATTTCAACTTCAACCTAAACTGTCCTTCAACCTTAACTGTTCTCTCAAGAAAGAAGCTAAGTTATGAAAGTTCGATTCAACCGCTATAGCTATGCTGTTGCTCTCTGTTCTCTAGGGATCGGGGCGTTGCCAAGCAGCCAGAATTCCGCCATTGCTCAGGAAACCAGTACTGCGACTGTAAAGTCCTCGTCTGCGGCTAAATCGTTGCCAAGTGCTGACGACGTACTCAAGAAATTCGCATCCGCGTCGGGGGGGCAAGAGAAGCTTCAGGCTGTCAAGTCCATCGTCAGTAAGGGCAAATTGTCGATACCGGCTGCTGGGGTCAATGGGGACATCGCTTTACAGCAAGTGTCGGATGGGAAGTTCATGATGAGCATGGAAATTCCGGGCGTCGTATCTCAATCCTCGGGTTCCGATGGTTCCACATTGTGGGAAACGTCTAGCGTAACGGGCACCGAAGTTTTAAGCGGTGTGCGTGCGGACCAGACGAAGCTTCAAATGACGTTGTTTCCTTCCCTCGAGATGAATCGATTCTTTGAATCGGTGGAATGCACGAGCCAAGAAAAATTTGGTGGCGAAGATTGTTATGTGATCGAGGCGAAGAAGAAGGGCCAACCGTCGATGATATCTTACTTTTCGGTAGCGACCGGGCTTGGAAAAGGGAATCGCATGACAGTTTCCACCGCCATGGGGGATTTAAAGATCGTTTCCGAGATTAAAACTCACATCGAGAAAGACGGCATTCAATTCCCGGGCGAGGTGGAGGCAACGTTGCCTAACGGGATGAAGCAAGTGATCACGATGGAAGAGATCGAAGTAAATGCCAAGATTGATTCCAAAGAATTTGCACTGCCGGACGACGTGAAGTCGATGGTGAAAAACCAGTAGCCATTCCATCGATTTAGAAGTGCTCGTTTGCATGGGTCGTCATTGTGTGTGCGCAGGCGACCCGTGCATTGGCCGATCGCAGTTCTTTGTCTGCTGTCTCTCGACACAGCATCAAGCTGGTAGCGTTAGACCAAGTCGTCGAACGCAACGTCTTTTTCTGTCTCTTTCAGGGCGAGTCGTTTAGCCCAAACGATGCGAAGTCTATTCTTGTAGAAGCATCCGTACATGATCAGTACCCCTGCGGTATATGCTGATACGAAAAGCACGGATCTTAAGCCAAAAAGAACCGTTTGCAAAACGCTGGAAAGCCCAAGCAGCAGCATGAAGATAACAAGTGCGATGAACACCAGTGTCAATTTGGTTTCCAAGCGGCGGTGAGCGATCCAAAGGCAAAGGTACATCCACGCTAGTGGGATCCCGCAACCGGCAATTAGCCACAAAGCGAGATAGATCGTAAGTCTCGAAAAGTTTAAGTCGAAGTCTGGGTTAAGGTCTGCGTTGAGGTTTCGGAGCCAACCAAATAAGAAGCACGCAGGGATAATTCCAATCAAGATCAGCAAGGCTGGCAGAGCGAGATACAGACCGACGCTCAGTGGGGGGAGACGCACGATGTCGCCATTCAGGCTCAAGCACAACCC
>CAITIF010000235.1 GCA_903892365.1 uncultured Pirellula sp.
CCTTGGTATCGTCAGCGACAGCGGAGATTCCAACAACCCCGTCGCCGCCTCCAAAAATTTGATCACCGGTGAATCGGGAACTCTGTTGCCTAACAACTACTTCAGCAACGGATCGATCCGTTTTGTAAGCAACACTGGAAAAGACAACGAAGTATCGATCGATTTAACGAGCTTTCGAATACGGGATGTCAACGGCACCGTCACTAACCCGAACTTAAACTTCGGCTCGGTCCAGGATGCCAAAGGGCAAAGCGCGGTCACCGATTTTATTGCTTACGATTCTCTGGGCCTTCCGATTCGTATGCGTTTGACGGCAACCTTGGAAGAACGAAACGATCAACAGACGATTTATCGTTGGTATGCTGACAGTGCCGACAACTCCGTTCGCGGATCCAAAGAAATTTCTGTCGGAACCGGTCTCATTCGCTTCGACGGAAACGGTAACTTTGTTTCATCCACCAATTCAACCGTAGCGGTCGATCGATTCGGTCTACCAAGCACCAAGCCATTGCAGTTCAATCTCGACTTCAAAAACCTCTCAGGCTTGGCTGCCGATAGAGCATCATTGGCTGCGTCGCGTCAAGATGGTTCTCCTCCTGGAGTTTTGACAAGCTACGTCATCGGCGAAGACGGAACGGTCCGAGGCGTGTTCTCCAACGGTATCTCGCGAGACTTAGGCCAAATTCGACTTGCACGCTTTTCCAACCCAGGTGGTTTGGAACAACGCGGTCAGAACCTATTTGCGCAAGGGATCAATACGGGCTTACCCATCGAAGGCAGACCTTCCGAAAATGGCCTAGGTACCGTTTCCGCAGGTGCACTGGAACTGTCCAACACAGACGTCGGCGGTGACTTGGTGACCCTGGTTTTGGCAAGTACCCAATACCGAAGCAACGCACGAGTTATCACAGCAACGCAACAGCTCTTCGACGAACTGCTAAATCTGCGACGATAAGAAGATAACCAGTAGCCTACTACTGCGCTTCTAACGATGCTTGAATGGCCGCTACTAAGCCTGCGGCCTTGGTCCAGGTTTCTTCCTCTTCGGCAGCTGGATCACTATCCGCCACAATACCGCCACCAACTTGGAATTGCCACCATCCGCGCGAGGCGGTCAGTGTGCGAATCAGTATATTCCAATCCATACTTCCATCGCTCCCGAAGTACCCCATCGACCCACAGTAAGGGCCGCGGACCGTCGGTTCCAGCTCTGCGATGATCTCCATAGCACGGATCTTAGGTGCCCCAGTGATACTTCCGCCAGGAAACGTTGCCCCCACCAAGTCCGATAGACTTGCATCTTCGCGAAGACGCGCTCGAATGGCACTTACTAAATGCAAGACATAAGGGTAGGCCTCTAAATCGCAAAGCTGTGTGACCTGCAAGGATTCCGCATCGCACACTCGCGACAAATCGTTTCGCAACAGATCAACAATCATGATGTTCTCGGAACGATCTTTAGCGCTATGCTTCAGCTCGTTACCCATTGCGAGATCGAGTTCCTCCTGGCCACTGCGTCGACGAGTTCCCTTGATAGGACGCGTTTCAATCCAACGATCATTTACCTTTAAGAACCGTTCCGGTGAAGCTCTCACAATCTGAGCG
>CAITIF010000236.1 GCA_903892365.1 uncultured Pirellula sp.
ATCGCTTTTCAGCGATGTTCAAGTGAGCCATAATCTTGAGTCGCGAAATGATAGCAGCTTGGAACCGATTGATTTCGGGCGGGACGGCCTGAGTATGCAAAATCCCGTCGATACGATAGCGCACCACCAAACCTGACGCTTGAGACTCGATGTGGACGTCGCTGGCACGGGTGTCAATTGCTTCGACCAGCAGTTCATTCACCAGCCGAACTACCGACGCTTCCTGCGCTTGCTCGCTCAGCTCGCTTCCATCCGCCTCAATCTTTTCTAGGAGCTCGATCTCGGTCTCTTCATCCGAACGGGATGCAAGAAGACCCTCGACCGTTTCGCTTCCCACCCCAAGATGCTTCTTGACCAGCTTGGCCAGTTCCAACTTTTCCGCAACCAAAGGCACGACTGCCATGCCGGTTGCAGCAGCCGCTTCGTCCAGCGGGTATAGATCGAGTGGATTGCTGGTAGCTACAAAAAGCTGTCCAGCTTCGGACTTTATAGGGAATAACGAGTGGCGATAGATTAGTTTCAGAGGGAACGTTTGCAGCAACGACAAGTCAACATCGGCTTCGCGAAGGTCGATGAAGTCCAACCCAAACTCTTCGGCTACGATACGAAGAGCCTGATCCTCTTTCGCAAAGCCATTTTTTACAATGCTTTCCAGGATGCCGCCGCCATTGGCAGTTGCGCGCGACTGCTGAAGTTGATCGCTATTGATCAAGCCACGTCGCAATAGTATTTCGCCTGCTTCGGTAATCATGTCCGTATTCTACCTTGATCCTCGATTACCATCACCACCACGACCGCCGCCTTGGCCGCCTCCGCCAGGGAACCCGCCGCCAAATCCGGGGAATCCGCCGCCACCTCCACCAAATCCTGGGAAGCCACCACGGCCGCCTCCGCCGCCTGGAAAGCCACCACCGCCGGGAAATCCACCGCCGCCACCAGGAAATCCACCGCCTCGATTACGAAATTGCTGGAAGAAGTCTGCCGGATTGCCTGTAGCGCCGGTCCCGCTGTTCGTGTTGGTCGATGAGCCTGATCCGGTCGCTTGGGCATTCGTCGATGACGTCTTGGCCGAGGCCCCGAAAACCGATTGAAGGGCAGACTTCATGATGTTCGAATTCACTTCGCCCCCGATCGGAATCACCATCACACTTTCCTCGACTCCGCCAGCATCCGCATCCATTTGCTTGACCAAACGCTCCACTTCCAAAAACAGATTCGGCGGAGCGACCACGATGAGCGAATTGTTCTTTTTGTCTGCTGTAACGGTCATGGTTGCTTCTTTGAGTTCGCTTTGACCGCCACCTCGACGACCTCCGCCTCCGCCGCCACCCCCACGTAACGCCTCAATAAATTCTTGTGGCGAAGGCTGACGTTGGGCTGCTGCTGCGGCAGGCTGAGATATTCGGTCTGCAAAGACTTGTTTGATGGTCGCCTCGACATCTGTCACCGGGGTGTTCAAAACATAGATTGTTTGAGCAGACCCACGAGACAGATTTTCGACAGGGCTGTCTGGTTTGTCGATGATCGAAACCAATTCTTCTACTGTTTGCATATCCAGAGGGTTGGCTTGCACCCAAATCGCATTAAAGCGAGGATCGGGAATGAGCGAGATCTCACCTGTGGCTCCTGAACCTGAAACCGTCGAGCTACTGGAACTGGAACTGCCACCGGCACCGCCCCCACCAAACAAGCTACCAAAGATTCCACCACCTCCTAAAACACTGGAGGCTACATCGCCAAGCAAACCACCACCGCCGCTTGAAGAAGCGACCTCGCCAGCAATCACGCTCCGAATCAACTCGACGGCGGCTGCGGCTTTAATGTGCTGCAAGTAGATCACTTCCGGAGTCGCTGGCCCGGCAGCCATCTGCTCTTCAGCAACTCTCGCAAGTTCATCGAATTCTTTCAACGCTTGCTGGTCATCGCTTGTGATGATCATCCCGCTCGGTCCACGAAAGATCGTGATTTCTCCCTTGGAAGAAGATGCGTCCGCAGTCTCGCTGTCATCTTTCTTGCTGTCCGGTTCACTAGCGGTTTGAACGGCGGTTTCTTGAACCACTGGATCTTGAGCCACTGGATCTTGATTGGCAGCGGTGTACTTGGCGAACGGGCTCACAAAATCGCCAAACGAGCTGACCTTGTCGTCGTTCAATTTAGGCGGAACAACGGGGCCTTCTTGTGCGCTGGAATTGCTTGGCTCCACTTGCAATGCTGGACTGGTCGGGGGAACTGGTTTCGATTGAGGCGCTGTCGGCTTCTTGGCGTCCTTGGACCAAACTTCTTTGAATCGTGACTTCCGCTTGGTGGCTTCCATCAACGCTTCAATTTGATTGAGCATTCGATCAGCCGATTTTCCTGTGTAAGGCATCAAGATCATTCCGTCCATGAGTCCATTGGAGACAGGACTTGATTCCTGAACTTTATCAAGCAGCGTCCGCACCTGGGCAACTTCTTGTTCGGTACCCTTGACCATAATCCTGCGAGATGCGGAATCACCGTAGAAAATGGGGCCTTTGCTCGTGGTTGGATCTTTGTCTTTGCTTTGCTTTCCAAAGAATTTCTCCAACGTCAAAATTGCAGCTTGAGTATCCAACTTGCCCAAGGAGATGACTTCGAAGTCACTGCTTTGGCCCGCGAGTTCAGCCAGAATCTTGTCGATGGCTTCGTGATCGGTTTTGGTCGCCGATGCCAAAATGTTGTTCGTTTTGGGATCGATCGCTAGCCGCATGTTCGGCTGGCCTGAGAATGTGGATTGCAAGACATCCATTGAAGTCGTTGGGTCGGAACCCAGCAGTGGATGGCTCTTAAAGTAAGGCTGCTCCGCACTTGCTGACGGCGCTGAATCGTCGGTTGGCTTCACATCAATCTGAGTAGTGATGTCTCGCAACTTCTGGAGTTTTTCGACCGATCCCGTCGCGTAAATCGTATTGCCGAACGTGTCCGTCGAAAGACTCAAGTCATCCGAAGTGTTGATTCCATCTTTAAGTCCTACCAAAGGTCGCGCGATCGCGAGCACTTCATCGGCGCTGACATACTTCAAGGGCAATGTCACAATTTTGGCGGAACGTGCGCCTTCCGGATTCTCGGATCGCTCAATCAAGTCACGAATGATACGCAACTTGCCAGCAGTTTCGGCCACCAACAATTGACCAGCTGTCGAAAGAGGTACAACCGAACCCTGAGCGCCAATCAATAATTTGATCTCTTTTTCCGCTTCCTCCACCCCGGTCCGTTCGAGACTGAACACACATTTGACAAGCTCGTAATCCCCTCTTTTCTCGAGATCGATCGGATCAACCAGTTCCGCCATTTCTCGGATGTACGAGCGAACCAGTTCCGCGGATTCTCCACTCCCTAAGTCCACCGTCATCAGAACTCGTTGACGCTTCAAGAGTGTGAAGCCCTTGCCTAACAACACTCCATTCATGATATCCATTGCCTCGGATACCGAATAACGGCGATACGGATCGCGATAGGTGAAGGATCCCGTGGGATATGCATCTACCTGCAGGCTCAGCTCGGCTTCTTTTGCAAGCCACTTCAAAACATCATTCCAAGGAGTTGCATTAAAATTCATCATCAGCCCATCCGCCGGGCCCGCATCGCGAACCGTTCCACCTTGAGCTAAAGCTGCTGCAGCACCCGATTTTTCCATTCGTGCATCATCGATCGACGCCCCCGCATCCGCTCCCAAAGCGTCGGCGGGTCCGTTGTTTTCGCCAGCGACTTGTGAGGAAGCGGTCAACGAAACTTTTGGAGCTCCAGCTACTTTCAACCAAGCTTCTCTTTGTTGTTCGTTCAACACGGCATCGATACGTTTGTTCAACTCCGCTGCAACTTTTTCTTTTCCGTTTTCGGTTCGTCCCAGTTCTCGCATCAAGGCCGAACGACCTTCCAGAACATTCTTCACTTTTGCGATCTGCGAATCGTCCAACCCTAAATTCTTGGCGAATTCATCTTCCACCAAAGCAATCATCCCTAGCTTTTGTAGCCGCCAGGCTTCCGCCATGCTCCGCTGAGAGTCGGAAAGAAGGGCCAGTCCTTGCTTTTCCACGCCCCGAACCAAATCAAATTCCTTCTGCCTTCGATCCGTTGGCGAAAGTTCTCGCAATTGGCTAGCAAACGCTAAGGCTTGGCTCTCGTGCTGCTTGATGATCGCCTCAATACGATCCAGTTGGTCCTGCGATAGCCCCAGTTCCGCCGAGTTGCCAGGGTCGGTGATTGAGGCCAAAACCCCAACCAAATCGGGGTTTCCGGAGCCAAAAAGGCTCGATGTAGCCCCCAGTTGCTGATGAAAAGCAACGATCGCGAGCAGGCAAAAACTAATTTTTCGAATTTGAATATTCATGAAAAAGCGTGCAAAATGGATTTTGGTTCCGCAAATGGGCGTCGAGACACACCAACCTGACTCTAGTCTCAGGTCAATAGATCTCCAGTGTTTCCCAGTCCGGTTATCCTAATTAGTTCGTCCGTATCTGCCAAATCTTGCATTTGGAACGAATAGAGGGCATATGAGAAACCCAAGCGAGCGAACTCTTAACCCGTTGCATCCTTAAAAGTTCCGCATCCTCGAATTATTCGAGTTGACCGCGGCCCCCTTTTTTGCACCTATTTTTGGGTACGCAAAAATCGAACGATGTCAGAAACCTGCTGTGGCGAAAGGACTTTTTCGAATCCATCGGGCATCAGGGACAAAGCTGATTTCTTCTCCTCTTCTATTATCGCTCGAGCAATCTGCTGCATACGTCCGTCCGTCGTCATGATTTCAAGCGTTCCTTGAACCTCACGCAAAACGAGTCCAGAGACATTCTCATCCGACGTCGTTCGCAACAGTAATCGCTGATATTTGGTGTCCACGGATCGACTGGGGTCCAAAATAGCCACTAGCCAGGCTTCATTGGTCCAGTGATTCAGTGATTCTAGCGGGGGGCCCACCGATGGTTGTTTCTCGCCCTGAACATCTCTTTCTCGATGACATACGGAGCAATGCTGCTCAAACAACTTGCGTCCGTTTTCAATACTCGAATCCTTGGGCCATTTTGCGGCATAAGCCTCGAGCAATTCAGCTCGGCTACCAGCTTCATCTCGGCCAAACAAGGTAATGACCAGCTTATTCAATTCGCTATCCTTCTGACTTCGCAGATATTCCAGCTGACTCGGCAATACTCTCTTGATGTCAAATTGATTCGCCGCAATCGCTTGCAACAGAAGCTTTGCTGACATGGGCTGTGACACCATCATGGAAACAATCTTGGACTGATTCGCTTCAGAAGCTTCGCCCCAGTGCGTTAGCAGTCTTGCATGTGTACCAGATCCCAGGCGATAAATTCCCTCTAAGATTTCTTCCGAAAAATCAGGTTCGGATGTACGCAGCGATAGATTTAAAAGGTTCTCAATTTCATCCGTCGAAGAATCCGACATTCTTGACGAACAGAATTCCAGAGCTGCGATCCTTGAAGCAACTGGCGACTGCTCACGGAGAAGCGTCTCCTTGGCTTGTTGATAAAGCGTATCTAAAGCATTATTCGAAATCGTGGGAACAGCACTGGATTGCATCGACAGTTGCCGAGCAAACCGATAATGCCATGCAGGTCTTTCGCCGACCGAATGCTCTATCGAGTGAACGATTCGCGATTGCCCTTGGGCGCTAACTCTAGGTATCAGTCGCTCCAAATAGATATTGGTCGACTCGTCAGACTCGCGGATCAATTCATCAACAAGTCCATCCACTTTCTCGTTGGCAATAAAATCGACTAACGTATCCATACCTTGCACGTGATGATGGGTCTTTAACAACTGAACGACTGAATTGATGGCTTCGGGTGTATGATTGCCACCCAAGAAAACAAGCTCCATCGCTACCGACGGGTCTGCCTTGGCGTGACTAGAATGCAATGCTAATTGAATCAAATCGGCACAGTTCTTAGGAAGGCTATCCAGCCGGCTCATGCAATGAAGAGCAAACTTCAGAACGCGTGCATCTTTATCTTCCATCGCGGCTTTCCAATCGGACGCCGACATTTGGTTAAGATACAAAAGAATTGCAATCGTTCGAACACGTGTCCGAGGCGATTCCGATTGACGCAATTCGGCCTGAAGAAGTTGAACGAGCTTCTGATTGGCGGCGTGATTCCAAATCAATTGCTGCTGAGCGAGATCGGCGATGGCGACTGAATCATCGCCAAGTTTCTTGACCAATTCATCGATCGAAGCTTGGACAAGTGACACCTGGTTCGTTGGCTTGTAATCTTCTCGAAAGACACGATAGATTCTGCCTTGATCTTGGCCAGCGCGGACATCCAATCGAGCGAGCCACTCCTCGGGAATCCAGGTTGGATGCTCGATAACTCGGCGATACATGTCCAATATCCAGATCGTTCCATCCGGGGCGTTCGCGACTCGAACAGGTCGAAACCATGGATCCGTGCTTCGTATCCAATCGGATCGTTGATCTTCTTGAAACCGAACGGCTTTCCAACTGATTCCATCCTGGTCCATTTTAAAGCGAGCCACCAAATTGTGAACACTCTCACAAACAATGGCTGCTCCATCCATGGACGCTCCATTTCCCGGGCCCGATGCAAAAATGGTGCTGCAAGCCGATGTAAAGCGATTCGCGGTATACGGATCGTTGAATCGATCGAGCGGTTGGCTCAATGGAAACACTTCTGGAGAAATCGCTGGAGTCGTAGAGTACTGGTACAAGTTTCTAGGGCGGGGAGCATTCTTTTGAATCCAATGGCGATCGAACGTAAAATGATAGACAGGGTGACTATTGTCATTGCCGAACCACTCACCGTACGGAGTTTGTGATCGAATGAATTGCGTCTCACCAGTCTCCGTTGTTAACAATCTTCGATCTACATCAAGAGCTAAATCGACATCGCGAATGTCAACCTTTTCTTTGTTCCCATCGATCGCATGAATATCAATTTCTTTCGCATCCGATCCAACGCCAAAGTAAAGTTTGTGATCTAGTCCATAGGTAAAACCATGCACGCGGTGTTGCGCGTTCGCGAGCGCAAAACCAGATAGCAATAATTGTCGCTCGTCGGCCATTCCGTCGCCGTTCGTGTCGCGTGCAAAGAAGACGTCGGGTGCACATGCAACCACCACGCCATCACGCCATGCATAAACACCAGCGGGATACTGCAAGTTGTCGAGAAAGACAACGCTCTTGTCCAAGGTGCCGTCACCGTCATCATCGCTCAGCCATTTAACCCGCCCAGGCTTTCCACCATTGGGGTAGTCTCCCATCTCGACGACCCATACCTTGCCGTCGGCTCCAAAAGAAACATTCACAGGATCCTGAACCAATGGCTCCGTCGCTAGCTGTTCAATCTTCCATCCTTCGGGCACTTGGATTGTTGCCAGCGCATCGTTTGGACCCAGGGGTTCGTCCAGCGATCGCGACTGTCGTTGCAAATCCAGGACTGATAAAACAATCTTGTCTTCGGTTCCCGATACCCAGCGGCCAGGCTGGTTGTAGTAGATCATCGAGGTGTCTGCTTCGTAGCCACCTTCCTTTCGAATCCGCTCCGATGCAACGTAAGCGAAGACATCATCCACGTAGGACGTAATCCAAACGTTGTCGTACTGATTCAACTCTCGTTCCAATCGCATCTGATAGTCGACGACCACTTCGCCCCCCATGAAGACCCAGGCCAAATCTTTGCCGAAGGTCCACAAATGGATCGGGGCAGGATACGATTCCGGGATGCGGTCCTTCTTCTTTAGTATGTCTAACAGCCCGCGAGCCCGATTCTGTTCTTGGTAGCTTTTGCTTTCCAGCATGGAGCTCAACGCCATCCTATCGGGTCTTTCATACTCAAGACCTGTGTACGAAAATGCGATCGCGTCCGGCGCGGGAAGCGGTCGGCCGCTCGAAGCCATTGCACGCTGGACTGCCTGGGCAAGTTCGTTGCCATGGCTCAGCGCATGCTCGTAGGCACCACGCGGATTTGGATTCGCATCCGCCCCAGCACCGATGATGGGCAGCGCGATTAGACTGGGATTTTCTAATTCTAGTTTCGCAGCCGAAAGCCCAGCCCAGTCGCCGCTAACACGATTGACTTCGGGCGAGATCGAGGTGCAATGGCACGCGTATTGATATGCTACCGCTAACATCTTTCCGTCGGTCGATTCCACTCGTACGACACGAACGGTGCGATCCACCGGACCTTCGTCGACCGTTCCAAACCCAGCTCCAACCTTATTGGCTCCCAGCCGTCGGTTGATTGCAAAGTCCGCTCGATCAAAAGAATACTGAAGTTTGGCTGGCTTTGCCAAAGCAACCGCTTCGCGCATCGAATCCAGAATCTTCGACACGAGATTCTTCGAATAATTCTGAATCGCTTGGGTCTCCGATTCATCCAGCGGAGCCGAGAATAGATTGGTAAGAGCCCCGTCCAGATGCGGCGCCGAATGGGAATGCGTCGAACAAATCGCAATCTGCGATCGTGAAAGTCCCAGTTCGCGACTCGCTTGCTCTGCGATCATTTGGGTCATCCATGGCGCAACACCGATCGCATCGATCGATACAAGCATCAACGGCTTGCTGTTCTCATGTTTCAAATAAAGCGCTCGGGCATATAGCGAATCACTTGTATCCGAAGTGGGTTTGCTTCGTGCTGCATAACCGCTTAGTCGAATCGCTTCCGTCGGCGAAACGTCGCGCTTTGCGGCCCCGGCAATCCAGCCATCTTGCGCGTTGGAAACGCTAGCCAGAAGCAAAAGAACGAGGTGGAACGTGAGCAGAAGAAATAGTTGGCAACAGTTACGGTTCTTGAATTGCGGCATTTTCCACCTTGTTGTTTCCAAATGGTATCCGTCGTATTGCATACCAAGATTATAAGCGAAACCTTTGGCACCATTCGATGCCTTCTATCAAGACTGTCGAAACCAGAATGTAACGTTTCTGTGCCGTTTTCTATTATCCGGTCGGCAAGTTTTTCAGCCTGCTCTTTGGATAGAGATTCAGCTTTTTGTTTTAGAGCCAATGCCGCTTCGATTTGTGCTAAATCAG
>CAITIF010000237.1 GCA_903892365.1 uncultured Pirellula sp.
AGCATTCTAGGTACAGGCGCATTTGCAAAGGTCTACTTAGCAAGACAGCGTGGATTATCAGATCGGCTTGTTGCGTTAAAACTCACATTTCGCCAGAATCACGAGTCGCAATGGCTGGCCACTTTACAACATTCCGCGATAGTCCCAATTTATTCGACTCATTTCGAGGATGGAGTCTACGCGATCTGCATGCCATTTCTGGGAAATACGACGCTGGTCGATCTGCTACAAGGAGTGCCGCCAGAAACCTCGAATCCCAAATTGCATTGGCTCAAGCCCACCCTGCGCAAGAACAGGACTGGAGGCCATGCGATGCTAAGCACAATCCAGCAACGCCATGGCGAAATCGAAACCATTTTAAAAACGGATACAAAACAATCTGTTTTGCCTTCGCGTTTCGTTGATCAAGAGCGAAGTTCTGTTGAGCCAAGCATCTCATCGGGCTTGCCGAAAGATACTCCCACCTCGCGGAACCTAAACCAATGCGACTACGTTGAAGCCATTTGCTGGATTGGGTCTCAATTGGCCGATGCGTTAGCCTACGCGCATCGAAATGGAGTCGTTCACTCTGATGTCAAACCAGCCAACGTATTGATTGCATTTGATGGTCAACCACGGCTATTAGATTTCAACGTATCCTACAAGCGCTCTCCAGATGCGTTTTTGGAAGCGACATCTCCGATGGGAGGTACGATTGCGTACATGTCACCGGAGCACCGCCAAGCCTTTGAAAAGCCGACTGTTGTCGATGCGCGAAGCGACGTGTTTTCCTTAGGCGTTGTCTTGTTTGAAATGCTAACAGGTCGATTGCCTAATCGAAATGATGGGATACCCGAAGCCCCCAGTCGTTGGAATTCCTCGGTCTCGCCGGCGATGTCTGCAATTGTACGAAAATGCTTGGCAATAGAACCGGGTGCAAGATACCAATCTGCGGACGCCCTTCGTGACGACCTAATCGCGCAATACCTTCACGAACCCCTAGTGCACCAATCGGAGCCTAGCGTGTTGGAGCGGATCAGCAAATGGTGCCATCGTCATCCTCGTTTATCTTCGTCTATCTCCATCGCTTCGGCTGCGACGATTCTTGTAGCTCTTTTACTGAGCGGGATCGTTGCAAGGCAAGCCGCCTTGAATCAAGCGGATTGGGTGCATCGCGTAGATATGTTGCGGCAACGTATTCCAGGCTCCATGGCCATGTTGACCTCACTAGACGCTTTCCCAGAGCTTGAAAATCAGGTCCTCTCCGATTTGGAGACGACATTTGCATTGATGAGTATGCCGAGCGTTTCCCCCGCGAAAACAGATCCTAGATGGACGTCGCTCAATGCAGTAGATCGTTCCTTGCGTTCCGAAGTTTGCCGGTTAGCTTGGATTGCCAACCAACGTTCTTGGACAAAATCTCCTACCATCCCGAGAGATCTGGCTTACGCAGAGCTACTCCAGGACGATCGATCGCGACTCGATCCAATAACCCTTCGCAAAGAACGCAATTTTGGAGCAGCAATCCAGGTCCTGAAACAACAAGTTGAGCTGAATCCCCAGGACTATGTTGGTTGGTGGCTATTGGGCGACTGCTATCTTGCCACAAAAGATCTCCCCAATGCGATGCAGGCATATACCGTTTGCATTGCACTTCAACCCAAGGATGCGCTCCCTTATCTCAATCGAGGTGTAGCACGATTCCAAGCCTCGATGTACGAGGGAGCGGCGGAAGATTTTCGGACTACCTGGATTCTTTCACCAAGTTGGCAATGGTGCCATTTGAATCGAGCACTTGCCCTTCAAATGCTGGGGAAAATCGATGAGGCTATTACGGAGTTGGATGAAGCCATCCATGCTGACTATGAATCGGTTAGTGTATTCCGGCTCCGAGGTGAGCTTTATGCTGCGAAAGGAGATCTCCAATCAGCGCAGTCCGACTATGATCGAGCGTTACGATGCGACCCAAAAACCGACCAGCATTGGATCGACCGAGGGCTAATACTACTTGGCATAAACCCACAGTTGGCGGCCGAGTCGTTTGAAAACGCGGTAGAAATCTCTCCGAGCTCGATCGATGCACATCAGAAGTTAGCATATGTTTACTCCGAACTTTTAGCCAAGCCTGAGAAAGGTTTGGAGCATTCTAGTCTCCTGGTTGAACTTGCGCCTCACGAACCAACGCACTTGGCAGGCCGTGCGGTTTTGCACGCACGGAGCGATCGAGGGAACGAAGCATTAGAAGACTTGCATCGATTGGAACAAATGCAATTCGACGACCCAATGGTC
>CAITIF010000238.1 GCA_903892365.1 uncultured Pirellula sp.
CCGAGCTGAAAGGGCGGATGATTGCAACCATGAACCAAGCGAACTTTCTTGGAATGATGTTGGCGGGGCCGCTTTACCAACTGTTTTTGCAGATTGCAAAGTGGCTGCAATTTCCGGTATCTTCTGTGTTTTGGATGATTGGATTGATGGTGATCCCCTTAGCGATCGGTTACCGAATGGGCGGCCGAACCCCACCCAAAGATTAATGCTCGAGTAGGATGAAAAAATTTCTTACCTTTTGAAAGTCGATGAGAATGAACTCTCCCACAAACGCAAAGCCGTACCATTCCTATCGAGGTTTGCCCGTCCTGGCCGGGCTGTGCTCCATGGAGCGTGCGGTGGAGAGCCAATGGAGCGTCGAAACAAGTACAACTCACCTGAAGCGATTGCATTACTTGTTGCGTAGGTTGCACGAAACCTTGACCGCACGCATCACGGCCGAGCCAATCTATGAACTCAAGACTGCATACAGCCACCATGCTTACTTGCTGGCAGAGTACACGTCTGCCATTCGTAAACGGGTGGGTGAAATGCGTGTGCCACCGCTTGGGTTGGAAGATGTGCCGCATGATTCGCTGAAGCTCTTGATGGACGAGATCATTTCATCCCCAACGACCGAGACCTTGTTGGTTGGGGCTTACGAAGTGGTTCTTACGGCGATTCTTGATGCCGCAAATCAACTGCAACAAGCAGCTCATCCTCTAGCGGATGCGCCGACAGTTCGCCTGATGAAGCTGCTTCAGTTTGAACTGCTTGAGGTCGCTGAGTTTGGGAGGCAAGCCATCGCTTGTCTGATCAGTCAGCAGCAGAAAGCAGAAATGGCGGATTGGCTTGCTCTACTTGCGAATTGCTTGAAGCAGGCAGGTAATCTTAAGCTTGCGTCGGTAGAGGATGGTGCACATGGAAATTTATCAGGGGATGTTCCGGAGGTCGCACCACACTATTCGAAAACCCCGTTCCAGTATCAGGCAGAACCTCGAAGGGATGAGCGCTTTCACGATAGTTACAATGCGGGGGTCAATCCCGAAGCTTTTCTGTACGACGAACGTTTTTCCGCGCGCGACAAGACTTTAATGATGTACTACAAGCGGATCCGGGAAATCGACGTTCCGGAAATGATGGCGAGCATTCTGTATGAACTGCGCGACGAAGAGCCGTGGGAATTCCATATGGAAATGAGTCGCCAACTGTGGGACGAAGCTCGGCATGCCATGATGGGAGAAGTCGGTTTCCTATCGCTGGGATTGGATTGGACCAAGATCCCAATCAATTTCACTTGGTCGAGGAATTTGAACCTACAGCTCAATGCACGCGAAAGGCATGGGGTACTGTTCTTCATCGAGCAGGGATTGATGCCAAAAACGGGCAAGAAGTACGAATGGGAAGTGGGGTGTGACAGCGGCGATGGACTGTCCGGCATGTTTCAGGATTTCGATTGGGCCGATGAAGTTTTGCATGCCCAGATTGGGCGAAGATGGTACATGCCTCGGTATAAAACCCTTCAAGAATCATTGGCCTTTGGAGATCGGAGCTGGACCAAGGTGGTCAGTCAATGGCATGCCTATCGAGAGCAGGGCCTGACCGAGCATCGCAACTGGTGGCCAGATCTTTATCAAGAGGCTTGCCGTCGATGGAAAGA
>CAITIF010000239.1 GCA_903892365.1 uncultured Pirellula sp.
GATGAACCTCGGTACACCCAACCGTTAATGTATGCTGCCATCGACAAACGAAAGAATGTTCGCGAAAGCTATCTAGAGCATTTGCTGAACATGAACGAATTGACTCGCCAAGAAGCCGACATGATTGCGGAAGTTCGGCACAGCCGGCTTTCGCGAGAATTCGAATTGGCAAAGACAGAGCCGTTTGTTCATGACCTACAAACCATGACCGGATACTGGGCGGGCTACTACGGGGGCAATGAACGAGAGGACGAACAGGTCTCAACCTCGATCCCTCGATCGATCGCATCCGACTTGATTGAGAAAGCGTGTACTGTACCAGCAGGTTTCAACCTTCACAAAAAACTGGTTCGTCAGTTCGATGACCGCCGCGAAATGGGCATGGGCAAAATTCCTTTGGATTGGGCGACTGCCGAATCCCTGGCTTTTGCATCGTTGCTCGCGGAAGGCCATCCCGTGCGTTTGTCCGGACAAGATTGCGAACGAGGTACGTTTTCGCAACGTCATGCCGTCGTACGCGATACGGAAGACAACAAAAAGTACATGCCGCTTGGCCACCTGGGTCCGAATCAAGCCAGGATCGAGATTATCAATAGCCCTCTTTCCGAAGCGGCCGTTCTGGGCTTCGAGTACGGCTACAGCCTCGACTGTCCCGAGGGGCTAATCCTTTGGGAAGCACAGTTTGGCGACTTTTGGAATGTCGCTCAGTGTGTTGTGGATCAGTTCATCACCAGCGCCGAAGATAAATGGCGCCGATTGAGTCGTCTAGTGATGTTGTTGCCACACGGATTCGAAGGGCAAGGTCCAGAACATTGCAGTGCACGGTTGGAGCGATTCTTGCTGCTGACCGCAGAGCACAATGTTCAAGTCACTCAGCCTTCGACTCCTGCACAGTATTTTCACCTGCTCCGTCGTCAAGTGAAATCGAAGTGGAGCAAGCCTTTGATCGTACTGACTCCAAAGAGCCTATTGCGAAATAAGACGTGCGTGTCGACGCTGGAAGATATCGAGCACGGTCACTTCCAAAAGATTATTGGCGATGATCGGCCGGCGGGAACTCCGACGTCGAAGATCGTTATGTCGACAGGCAAAGCATACTACGATTTGCTCGCTGAAAGAACTAAGCTGGGGCGTACCGACGTTGCGTTGATTCGAATCGAGCAATTCTATCCGCTCGAAGCAAGCCGAGTTCTCGAAGCATTGAGCGGTTACGCGACAGGAACTCCTTTGTATTGGTATCAAGACGAGCCAACCAACATGGGTGCTTGGCAGTTTGTGAAGATTCGGTGGGGTGACGAACTGGCAACTCGTTTCAAACTGGACCGAATTTCACGCACGGAATCCGCTAGCCCATCCACAGGCTCACTCCGAGCTCATCAAATGGAAGAACGCGAACTTTTGAACGCGGTTTTTGCGAGTTAATTTTTAAGAAAAGCGATTTTGAACCACCTTCCTAACGCAGCCACAACTTCCCAAGGTAATAGGCCTGTTGACGTTACCTTTGACTGCCTGCCGCTTCGCAGCTTGGCTCGGCTTGATGCTCCCCTCGACGCATCACCGGGGCTGATCGCAAAGTACGATCGGATCAAGGGCGCAATGGCAGAACATGGTACGTTCAATACGTACTACCTGCACAATGCCGCCTGCAGATTCTTCGTTACCAACGATCCGAACCATGGCATGATTGCATTCAAGTTTGAAGGGGTTGTCTTCACCGACGAATCAGACACGCGTGCAAAGCATGCCGAATTAAAAGTGACACTCGATCGAGAAACTTGTTCGTGGTTAGAACAGCACGTCGTGAAGTGGTTTGAAGAATGCGTTGTGCATGCGGTCGTCGTCGAATTCGACCGATTCATTGGCGCGGGAGATCCCGAGCAGACCAAAAAGCGGATGGAGTATCTAGAAAAATCGGTGGAGTCTCAAGGCGGTTTCCTCGGCATGCATCTGTAGCCAGGCAAGCGTTTCGCCAATGTTTGCCAAGTCTGCCTGGATGAACTTCGTCCCAAATCGGTTTGGTTGACTTTTGGGAATCAAGTGGCTTTAATGAGGGGCCCGCAACTTGCGTTGCTCCCACCTTGCCTGACTCCTTCCTAACAGGCCCCAGCCAAATGCCTCACTATCCGATTTGCAAGGCACATCCATTTCTTGTTTGGCTTGTCGTTCTGGCTTTGTGCCCAAAGTCCTCAGCAACCATCAGCTACGATCAGCAGATTCGCCCAATCCTGGCTGAATACTGTTTTCAATGCCACGGCCCTGATGCCAGCCATCGGGAAGCCGACTTGCGACTGGATCTCGAGGAATCAGCCAAAGAACATGCGATATCGGTCTCAGGCGAAAGCGAACTTCTTCTCAGAATCGTGACCGAGGACGACGCACTGCGGATGCCACCTGCCAACTCGGGCAAGAAGCTGACCGAAAAGGAAATCGGACTCATTCGACAATGGCTCGCGGAAGGAGCCGTGTATGAACAACATTGGGCGTATCGACCTCTGGATGTGTCCAAGATACAGTCTCTCGCCTTGCCAGCGGAACAACCGAACAACCGTGCCTCAAGGGTTATCGATAAACTCATCTCGCAATCGCTTTCTGAACGCGGATTGGCTTTGGCAAAACCGATTAATCGGCAGCAGTTGATTCGCCGCGTTTCCTACGACTTGACTGGCCTTCCGCCAACGTGGCAGGAGGTCGAAGCGTTCGCGAACGATCCTTCTCCCAACGCATATGCGCAGCTCATCGATCGGTTGTTGGAGTCGCCTGCCTATGGACAACGTTGGGGACGCCATTGGCTTGATCTCGCACGTTATGCAGACACTCATGGCGGAGCAGCCATTGGTTATACCGTTTTCCCATTCTCGTACACGTACCGAGATTACGTGATCGCTGCTTTCAACAGCGACCTACCCTACAACCGTTTCGTACTTGAGCAAATCGCAGCCGACCAACTGGGACTGGATGAAAACGACCCAGCGCTAGCGGGGCTAGGATTTCTAACGGTTGGCATGCAGTATCGAAATAGAAATGACTTGATCGATGATCAGATCGATGTGGTCACACGCGGCCTGATGGGGCTGACCGTTTCCTGCGCCCGATGTCACGATCACAAGTTTGATGCGATTCCAACCAAGGACTATTACGCGTTGTATGCATGCTTGGCAAACAGTCTGCCACCCGAAACATTACCGATTGTGGGAAACGCTCCCAACAGTCCGGAGACCACGGAGTATCGTCAAAAGCTGCAAGAACTGCAGCATCGATATGACGAAATGGCCCGCGATCAGATTGAAATCATGCGAGGCCGATTTCATATGCAAGTGGGACTTTATCTGCGTGAGATAGCCGGTGGAGCTACCGAGCAAGATTTGTCGACGCAATTTTTGTCCTACCGAACCGATGACCTGCGGCCTCTGATAACCAATCGTTGGCTTACCTATCTAGGTGCATTAGGGGATAGCGATCCCGTGTTTGGCCCATGGCATCAACTGAGCCACTTGGAACCAGCCACTTTTGCGAGCACGGCAAACGAGCTGATTGCATCGCTTACAAAACAGAATGCGGATGCGGGAGTTAGCGGTGACATCCATGCACTTGGCGCGGTGGCTCCCAAATGGAATCCGCGTTTGCTGGATAGCCTTTCCAAGAAACAGCCTCAATCGATGCTTGAGGTCGCCGATGCATATGGAAGCTTGTTTGCAGAGATTCACCAAGAATGGTTACAGTCCTTGGGGCAAGCGTCGCTAGAAAGCTTGTCGGAGGAGAGTGTTGTTCCGGATGAGGATGCGAAGCATGTGAGTATTAACAGTCCGGTACATCGCCAGCTGCGTTGGCACTTGTATGGCACAGGCACTCCGACCGATATCTCAACGAAGGAAGCCGCCAAGCTTTTGAATCGAACCGTGGCAGATTCTCTTTCGGGTAAGCGAGGCGCCATCCACGAGCTTCATTTGTCTTCCCCAGGTTCGCCACCTCGCGCCATGGCGTTAAAGGAGAACGTCGAGCAAAAAGACTATTTCGTCTTCTTGCGTGGTAACCCGCTCAGTCGTGGTGAACCGGTGAAGCCAGGTTTTTTAACCGCCTTAACCAACACGGGCAGTGCCAATAATCAGCCTGTTTATCTTGATGGCAAACGTCGACTTGGTTTGGCTAGTTCGATCATCGATCCCGCAAATCCATTGACGCGTCGGGTGTTAGTCAATTGGGTTTGGCAACACCATTTTGGACACGGATTGGTTCGCACCGCCGACGACTTCGGAACGCGAGGAAGAGCACCCAGCCATCCCGCTCTTCTGGACTACCTTGCTCATCAGTTTGCGGAAAACGGTTGGTCGATCAAGGACTTGCATCGTCGTATCCTTTTGACAGAAGCTTACCAGCAAGCGTCCGTGGAAATCGAATTGGCACGGACGAAGGATCCTGAAAACGATCTCTTTTGGCGAATGCCCCGCCGTCGTTTGGATCTCGAAGCGATGCGAGATGCAATGCTTGCCGTATCAGGGGAATTGCAAACGACGTTAGGGGGCAAGCCGTTTCCATTGAATCAAAACCCAGCCGTGCCCAGACGCAGTGTGTATGGATTTATCAATCGCGATATTGTCTCCAACCTATCCAGCACTTTCGATGTGGCTAACCCGAATGCTTGTACGGTCAAGCGGCCTGACACGACCGTTCCTCAGCAGACGCTTTTCGCACTGAATTCCGAGTTTATACAGGACAGAGCTGCCAAGCTAAGTGAACTGTCGAATGCAGAAAGTGGCGGCGACAGTCGGCTTCGAGTTGGTTGGATCTACCAACGGCTCTTCAGTCGAAATCCAACCGAAGAAGAGATTGCGACCGTTCTGCAATTTGTCCTTTCGGATCAGAACGCTTCCGAGGCTGCCGCGGAGACGCCAGCGAAATCGGTTGATGTTTGGGCAAGATTGATCCACGCTCTTTTGGCGTCGAATGAATTTATCTTTATCGATTGATGCGAAAGCAAGTATTCATGCTTCAAGATCCATCCACTTCATGCACCGTTCCTTCGCGGCGTCAGTTCCTTCATCGCAGCGGGCTGGGCATGGGCTCGGTTGCCCTAGCCAGCATGATGGCTGGCGAGAGTCGAGGAACAACGAGGGGACTTCATTTTCCCGGTCGCGCCAAACATGTTATTCACATTTTTTTGAATGGTGGCATGTCTCAAGTCGATACGTTTGACCCTAAGCCCGAGCTTACCAAGCGCGGTGGGCAAATGCTGCCTTTTTCCAATTTGAAGACCGAACGAAAAACGGGAGTGGCTCTTCCATCACCTTTCTCTTTCCAACCATATGGACAAAGCGGCATCCCGGTTAGCGAGATTTTTCCGAACCTCGCCAAATGCGTCGATGACATGACGGTGATTCGGTCGATGCAGGCCGAACTGCCAAGTCATGAGATGTCTTTGATGTTGATGAACACCGGCGATCAACGCTTAGTCAGGCCCAGTATCGGATCGTGGTTGACTTGGGGCATGGGATCCGACAATGAAAATCTGCCTGGCTTTATCGCTCTTTGCCCTGGAGGGTATCCGGTCGGTGGCGCAGGGAATTGGAGATCTGCATTTTTGCCTGGCGCGTTTCAAGGC
>CAITIF010000240.1 GCA_903892365.1 uncultured Pirellula sp.
ACGCACCGCAAATTGATGAGGCAAGAAGATCGACCACGGAGCCCCGAGAATCATTGCGATTGGGCGACATGGTACGGCCATGGACGGAGGAGCCGGAGGGGGAAAAAGCCTTTCGAAGTGCAAGAAACCACCCGCTTTGGGTGCGAAAACAGTATCAATGGATATGTCGATATTTTTGCGAACTGGTCCCCTTAAATGGTCCTCAATGCCCAGTCACGCTTTGTAATGTTGGCCTACGCCGAGAAAACAAAAAAATTGTAGCTTGACGAACTTGTTCGCTTCGATAAACTCTTCGTCGTGGTCTTGGTTCGTCCGAGCGCCACATCGTCGTGACGACGTTTTTTTTCTGCTTGCCGGGTGGATAGCCCGAACGCAGTTCGTGATGAGAACGAATTTGCCGCTCGCAACCTGAGAGTGTTTCTCTCGTTCTACGGCATCGCCCCTATTTTCAGGCCTCGGCTGGTGGGAGATTGGTCGTGCATTTTAATCGAATCAATGGCTTCTATGTTGGCAATTGGTTTTGCCAGGAGTTAAAAACGATGGCTATCGACAAAAGAAATGAAGAAATCAACAAGGCTTTGGAATCGCGGTTCGCTCAACTCAATAGCGCCATCGAAGCGTATGAACAAAAGCTCAAACGGATGATGGTGCCCAAAGATACGTCCATTGTCTACGATTCCTATCAAGACACAGATCCGGCCACCGGCCAACCGTGGGGTGAACATTCATCACACGTTGGGATGATTAAGCTGCGTGGTGCGTGGCGGCTCTGTTACGCCGATCACCACTTGAGTTACCAACAAGAAGAACCGGAGCTCGATTGGAAGCCACTGGTTGAAGGAAGTATTGAAATTCGCATTGAAGCGGCCAAACACATTGAAAAGCTGATGCAGGAAATTGTAAACGCGAAGGAGAAGTTGATACCAGAAATAGAGCAGGCGATAGCGTCATTGGCACAGTTGCTCCGATGACGCATTTGACATGCAAAGTTCAACTTAAAATTATCATGACGGGTGAGGCTTGCGAGCGGAGAAAGTATCTAATGAGCCGTGACCAGAAGAAGCATGAAAAGCAGAAAAAACGAGAACGAAAGGTTTTCGAGCAAAAGCAACACATCTTCCGCATTGAAAAGGAACGACTCCGCCGAGATCAATACCCCCAAATCGCCGTTGACCCCGTTAACGGCGATCCCGAATTTGTACGGCTCGTTCGAGCAAGCCTTGTCGGGATGGACTTCGATGATCGATCCCTCTTCCAAGACGGAGAGAGGAAATTTTATAGTCTGGTTAGACAATATGGATTTAAGCACGCCTACCAGCGATTGCAAGAGGTAATGCAGGCTAGATTTGAACAGGGAGACAAGTTTGGGAGAATCGGTGCAATCCAATTACTTAAAGGATTTGGTACTACGTTGTTGAGCCGAATTTCCGAAGTGGAACGCCGCCGCTATATGCCCTTTAACGACGTACATGTTCATATCGACCAATGCGACATCATTATCATGTTCTCGTCGCTGCTTTCTGCGCGAGGCAAAGACGGGACAACGTTCTACAGTCGACAGAAGCCCACGATCGAGTTTGAGGGAAAACAATGGAACGTTGGCTTCAGCCGACACGCCATTGAACGCCTCTGCCAACGAGTAAATCCACGCTATATCGAATATGGGTTTTCAGGGGATGCCCATGCATTGGTTGGAAATTGCATCTATTTCGAGCCCGTCTTGTTACACGGCAATCAACCCGCATTCACGTTTTGGGATCGCTGCTTCACTCCGCCATTTTCTATCTACGAAACGTATGTGAAGAAGATCCTAGGAGAGGAGAACGTCGATCTGGCCGGGGGTGAATGCTACTACCGAGTCGGTTACTGCCCCGTTGCCTTTGAAGGCGACTTCGCAAAAGCAACGACTTTACTTTATCCTGGATATAGTGCCACTCCGGAATACGGGCTTCTACAAAAAACACCATTGGATCGACAGGCGAAGTTGGGCTTGTCGCGGCAAGCGGTATCCAACGACGTTGTCGAAGTTCTGTGGAAACACAATGCCGAAGCGATCAAATGGTTTCATGACAATGGGGTGCCACAAGTCGTGCAAATGAATCGTGAAGTTTTCGTCAATTACACCGACAAGCGACAAAGAACATGATCAGTTGTGTGGCGAAGCGATTAACAATCGGTTTCAGATTCCACAGTGACAAGTTCGATGTTAATCAGTGCAAATCGTGTTCATTTTCTTGATTAATTTTGTCACATGTCGGAAACGCGGACTACGCGTAGCTTGCGGCTTTTCGATGATCGATTGCCGCGTACAAAGGTCCAATACGCCTGATACCACCCTCGTTGGAGGGAATGAAGGATCGGCCATCGCCACCCACAAATCGGACAATAGTCGGTCAATTTTCGCGATTTTGAAAACGAATCAACACCGAATCACCGGTTGTCAGCATGCCCCCCAACCACCCACCCCACCGAAATCGCGAACCTATGCTGGAATTGCATTCGGGCGTGTCGTATGCTGTTATACTGCATTTTGAGGCCCTTTGCTTGTACCGCAATGCTCAAAAAAACCTCACCGCGAACTGCGTTGTCCGATTCAGTCCGCTGCATTGATTGCATCAAGATTCATGGGTCAGCGTTCAGCATGGAATTCATTGACAACGTCGGTAGGCTGCTGGGTGACGAACTCAAGAAATCGCTCACGCGCGGCTCCAAACTGAAAATCGCGGCGGCTTGCTTTTCCATTTATGCCTTTGAATCCCTCAAGCGAGAGCTTGCAAACATCGATTCGATGGAATTCATCTTCACCTCGCCAACGTTCATTCCTGCCGAGTCGACCGACAATTTCAAAAAAGAACGCCGCGAATTCCATATCCCCAAGGCTCAACGAGAAAAGAGCTTCTATGGTACGGAATTTGAGATTCAACTGAAAAACAAACTCACGCAACGTGCCATCGCCAAGGAATGTGCCGACTGGATTCGTCGTAAGGCGAGCTTCCGCTCCAATCGGGGCAAAGCGCCAATGCAACAATTCGCCTGTGTCCAAACTGACACGGCCCAGTCGGTTTACCAACCGCTGCAGGGCTTTACCGCAGTCGATCTCGGATACCAACCGGGGAATGCGGTCTCAAACTTTATGACGAAGTTCGACGAACTGTCGACGACCGGCCAATATCTGTCGCTGTTCAACCAACTCTGGCAAGATACCGAAAAACTCGAAGACGTGACCGAACGGATTTGTGACCATATCGCCTCGGTGTATCAGGAAAATTCCCCCGAGCGAATTTATTTTCTGACGCTGTACAACATCTTTAATGAGTTCCTCGAAGACCTCAACGAAGACGTGTTGCCCAACGATCGGACCGGGTATCAAGACAGCCTCATCTGGAAGAAGCTGTTCAACTTTCAGCGAGACGCCGCGAACGGAATCATCAATAAACTTGAATCGTTTAACGGCTGTATTCTGGCCGACAGTGTCGGCCTCGGAAAAACATTCACGGCACTGGCGGTAATCAAGTACTACGAACTTCGCAACCGTTCGGTTCTGGTCCTGTGTCCGAAAAAACTCGCGGACAACTGGCTGAATTATAATCGTAATCTCACCACCAATATTTTTTCCAAGGATCGTTTTCGTTACGACGTGCTCTGCCACACCGATTTGCAACGAACCACGGGCGAATCCTTCGGTACGCCATTGAACCGCATCAATTGGGGAAATTACGATCTGGTCGTGATTGATGAATCCCACAACTTCCGTAACAACGACGCCTTCAAGGAACGTGAGACTCGCTATCAGAAGCTGATTAACGTGGTCATCAAACAAGGTGTGAAGACCAAAGTATTGATGCTCTCGGCCACACCGGTCAATAACCGATTCAACGATCTGAAGAACCAATTGGCGCTGGCGTACGAAGGTGATTCTGAATCAATCAGCAAGAAATTACGCATTGGCAAAAATATCAACGACGTCTTTCGACAAGCACAGTCTACTTTCAACGCCTGGGCGGCGTTGCCACTCGAAAAACGGACTCCCGCCGCGATTCTTAACGGACTCGATTTCGATTTTTTCAAGGTGCTCGACAGCGTGACGATTGCACGCTCACGACGGCATATCGAGACCTTTTACGATACCAAGGACATTGGCAACTTTCCGCAGCGCCTGCCCCCCATCTCGTTTCGATGCATTTTGACGACGCGAAACGACGTGATTGGTTTCAACGAAATTTTTGACCAGCTTTCGCTCCTGATACTCGCCGTCTATGCCCCGGTCGGTTATATCCTCGCCAGCCGACTGGCGAAGTACGAAGACCTCTATGATACCGAGGTCTCTGGCGGCAAGGGGAAGCTCAGGCAAGCGGATCGCGAAAAAAGCTTGCAAGCACTGCTCACCGTGAACCTGTTGAAGCGATTAGAGAGTTCCGTCGAGTCGTTTCGACGCACGCTGCAAAAGCTGGAAAGCAACTACGTCGGAACGCTCGCCAAGATCGAAGCATTCCAGCGGACGGGACGGGACGCCAGCTTTACCGATCTGTCACTCGCCATGGAAGATGCCGAGCCTGATGATGAAGAACTCCCTGACCTGGATTTCGGGAGCATCGGCGGCAAAGTGCAAATCCAACTTTCCGACATGGATCTCCCCTCGTTTGAGCATGACCTGCGTGCTGATCTGGTGCTGATCGAATCGCTTCTGACCGAGATGCGTAAGATTACCCCCGCTGATGACGCAAAACTGCAACATCTGAAAGCACAGATTCACAGCAAAATTGCCGCCCCAATCAACCCGGGAAACCGGAAACTCTTGATTTTTACGGCATTCGCCGACACCGCAAACTATCTGTACGAGCACATTGCTGCCAGTATGCTCAAATCATTTCAGATCCACACCGCACGCGTAACAGGAAGCGACGGCCCCAAGTCGACACTCGGACGCAACTACGATTTTCAGTCATTACTTATTCTGTTTTCGCCGCAATCCAAGGAAAAGAAGGCCATCCTGCCGAATGAACCGAAGGAAATCGATATCCTGATCGGGACCGACTGCATTTCTGAAGGCCAGAACCTGCAGGACTGCGATACGGTGATCAACTACGACATCCACTGGAACCCCGTCCGCATCATTCAGCGATTTGGCCGGATTGACCGTATTGGCTCGAAGAACACCAGCATTCAACTTATGAATTATTGGCCCGATATTACCCTCGATGAGTACATCAACTTGAAAGAGCGGGTTGAAAACCGGATGGTGATTGCCGATGTCACCGCCACCGGCGACGACAATCCGCTGAATGCGGCCGCGAACGATATCGCCTACCGCAGGGAGCAACTGCGACGATTGCAGGAAGAAGTGATCGAGATGGAGGACCTCAAAACCGGAGTATCGATTACCGACTTGGGACTCAACGACTTCCGGATGGACCTGCTGAACTACATCAAGGCGAACGGTGATCTTGGGAGTATGCCGAACGGAATGCATGCGGTGGTTGCTGCGAATCCCGCGCGAGGGCTGCCACCGGGAGCCATTTTTACCCTCAGAAACCGAAACCACAGCGTCAACATCAACCAGCACAACCGCCTGCACCCCTATTACCTGATCTATGTCGCACAGGACGGCACCGTGGTCACGAATCATACCGAGGTCAAGAAACTGCTGGATCTCACCCGTGCCGCCTGTAAGGGGGTCGATCTGCCTGTGCTTTCTGCGTGTCGCGCATTCAATCATCGCACCAACGATGGGAGCGACATGGCAATCTGTTCGGCACTACTGGATCGGGCCATTCGTTCGATGGTGAATCTCAAAGACGAGGGGGATCTCGATAGCCTTTTTACGGGAAGTAAGACCACGGCGCTGGTCAACACCATTGCCGGACTCGATGACTTTGAACTCATCTCCTTTCTTGTGATTCAGGAGTGACTGTGAGTTCTGCGTTATTTGCCTACCCCAAAAAAGCGGCGTTAAATCGGGTACTCCCCAAGAGCAAGATTTACGAATACGCCAAGCCGACTCGTGCGCTGCAGCGTTTGTTCGTGGACGAGGTGGAACAGATCGTTTGGCAATATAAGCTTGCGCCCGAGACCATCAATCTTCCCTCGCGACCGGACGTACCGGAAATTCAAATTTTCACGATCGTGTTAAAATCAGCGGAATTGAGCGAGGTTGTGTTGCGAACCATCGACAAGGCAATTCCGTCACCGAGTTTCTTTGAAATCATCACGGGCGACCGGATCAAGTCGACCGCAACGTACAAACGCCCCAGCGACGCCGATTCGAGCAAGTGGGTCGTCGACGCTTACTTCGAAACGCCGTGGCAAAAGACCACCACACCGCGCGAGCCGATTCCCGTGGCGCTGAACCTTGCCGGACTGTACGAACAAATGCTGCAACGGCATCTGCTGGTTCCCGTGCGCGCCGGCGAGCCACTCAAGCAGCACGTCGAACGGATCAATGCCATTCGCCTGAGGCAACGCGATTGCAAAAATCTGGAAACCCGTTTGCAGCAGGAAAAGCAATTCAACCGCAAAGTCGAGCTGAATCAACAACTGCGGGTACTCACTCACGAATTAAAGAGCCTGTTGGACTAAGAACATCGAAGGACCGGATCGAATCATGGAAAAGCTGAAAATGCACTCC
>CAITIF010000241.1 GCA_903892365.1 uncultured Pirellula sp.
ATCCAGCGGCTAACGCGACACGGACACTTCGCTAGGATTAGCGAGAGCTGTCTTGAATCCTAGATCGAAACGATAAGCTTTCGGGAGGATGCAAAAGCTATTTTGAAAACATAACTCGATACATCATGTCGCCGCGTCGAATCAAGAAACCTTTTTCCACAGGCACTCCAGCGTACAGCGTAGGAGCCCCTCGTCTCATCGGGCTCGGGCTAGATTCGTCCGCCGATGAATCTTTTTCCCATGCTCGATTTCCTGAAGCGTATTCTTCGTACTCGGGGGCCAATTCGCTTCGCATGCAACATGAAGCAGAACAAACGGAAAACGTAGTTTCTGTGTTAATCGACCATGCTATCCTTGAAGCAGATGTGATGGTGCTTTTACAGTCTACGTTCGAGTTCGGCTCTAGACTCGTGGGAACTTCGGCGCAACAACTTACGAATCTCCAAGGCCCCTAAGTCTTGGCGCAAGCCATCCTCGCAAACTGCCGCAGCAAGTCGTGTCTAAGGGCTAGATGCAAGCCCCCCCAGTTGCCGGACTTACATGATCTCGCGATCATCGAAGCTGGCGAAGAAGTCATCGCTTAGACTCGAATCTAATGTACCGGAAGATGCTGAATTGCGATTGCCTTGCTCGATACCAAGATCGTTCGATGGATTTACTTTCGGAGCATTTATGGTACCTGGCACATCGAAACTGCTCGCCAATTCATGCTGCAAACGAGCGGAATCGCTAACGGATGGATCGCTCGAGTTCATCGCATTGGTCTTGTCTGCCTTTGAACCCATGTCAACCAGTGGTGCCATCATGGCGAAACCACCCAGCGACGATTCATCGCCCACGCCACCACTTCCATCACCACCATTATCGCCATTGCCTCTTGCGTTATTACCACCCCAATTGCCGCTGCCACCACTATTGCCGGTTCCTTCGTTTCCAGAACCTGCTATCGGGATGGTATTCAGTCGCAATTGGCGCACTCCTAAACCGCTGCGTATGGCAGTGATGTCAGAATTCTGAACCAATCCATTCTTGGTAATGTCCACGACGCTGGTCATCGTGGCAATGATACCAATCAACAGTCGCACGACTCCAAGATCTGCATTGGTTACCTGCAACGCACCACTCGCTCCGCCCATCTCAAGCCCGTTCACTTCCCCTTGCAAATGACCAATGTAGAAAGTCTGCTGGCTCGGTAAGCCTGTGTTGGCGTTGGCAAGCACTCGTACCTGCAGCCATCGGTTGTCGCTGTTTTAGGCACTTCCAAGGTTCGTTACTAGTACTTTTAAGCTATAATTATAGCGTCGATTGTCGCACTCTCGAACACAACCCATGCACGCAAATGTAGTTGGGGCGTGCCAGTTGCCGAACGCTTGGATTTTCAGCCAAAGCTTAGCTGAGGTTTTCTTTTGGCGGCTGTGTTTAGGCGGCCCGTATTGGACTTACCAAGGATTTGTTTCTTATGACTCAGCCCGACGACAACTCCATCCGTGACGCAATCATGATCAAGGAAGATGGGTTTGCAGGAGTCGACGCAACAAATCCAAAATCTCCCTCAGGGCACGCTTATGGGATACGTACTTCGACTCGGTTAACCAGTTACTATCGCCAAACTCATCGGAGGAATGCTGTGGACGTGACG
>CAITIF010000242.1 GCA_903892365.1 uncultured Pirellula sp.
GGAACAACCTGCAAAGAACACTGGAGCCGCCGCCCCATGGTCGGTTCCTTCACTTGCATTCTCCTGGACACGGCGTCCAAATTCGCTGAAGGTCATCACGAGAACACGATCTGCTTGTCCGGCTCTTTCCATCCGCCGCACAAATGCATCCAGCGCTTCGCTCCAATGCCGCAACAGTCCCGCATGCGCCACCGCTTGTTGCGAATGTGTATCGAACCCATCGAGCGTAATGTAATAAACTCGAGTCGATAGCCCTGCCAGTATGAGACGCGAGATCACACGAAGCTTTTCGCCAAGATCTGTCTGCGGGAACTCCGACTCGGAATCAGGTGTTTTGAGCGCCTTTTCCAATCGTTCGCTTGCCGCAACCGCTGCTACCGTAGAAGCTTGCAAAAACCCTAGCAGATCATCGCCTTCGCTTTTTGTTTCGGTTTCGGTTGAATTGTTGGAGAGCATGACATTGCCACTCATCCCTTCGTCGGCGATCTTCAGTCGAAACTGATCCACCGATGCAATAGACGGCACTTGAACGCCGCGAGCTGCCAACGCAAGCGGTTGCTGGTCTCCCCCCAAATGAAGCCCAAGCGAATCCGTTTGCTTGTCGGAAGCACGCGAGCCAATCCATCGTCCAAGCCATCCGTCCGTCCCACGTTCCGCTTTACGGCGACAGGAATGCCAAATGTCCATCGACTCAAAATGGGAGCGGTTGGGCGCTGCATAGCCGACTCCCTGAACGATGGATAAACGCCCTCGTTCCAGCAGCTTAGACGCGCCGCCAAGCGATGGGTGCAACCCCAGCTCATCATCGATCTTCAGAACATCGCTCTTGGATATCGCCAGCTTCGGTCTCGCTTTGCGATACTCTTCGTTGCTATAGGGAATGACCGTGTTTAAACCGTCATTGCCTCCTGAAAACTGGATGACGACCAGAATGCGTTCACCACCCACGGCGTCGCTTGCCAAGGCTTGCATCCAGGGGCCTGGAACAGGGCTGCCAATGGCAAGCCCAGCCGAAGCAGCGAGCGAGCCGCCCAAGAATTGACGACGCGAGGCTGATGATCTTTTCATAATAATCCTAACGCATTTGAATCAAGATAGCTGGAACTGAGGCATAGCAGCCATAAGGCAAATCATTTCGCGAAACATCCGATCCTCGGATTTTCCATCTTGCGACGATCGCATACTCATGCGTTGTGCATCGGAGATTGGCACGGCCAAAAACATCGTGGAAAACCAGTCCAAGAATGCATCCGGATCGGTCAGTTTTTGGCCCTGCAACCAATCACTGAAGCTGCCACTTGCAAAACGCGTTTTTTCGTCCCGGATCAATTGGTAAACAAGGTTCGCACGCCCGACCAAGGTCGATGAATTGACCCAAGCTCTTCCTCCATCCCACCCCTTCACGTTGGGTGGAAAGAAAAGTGCTTGTCCGACCTCTCGCAATCGATTTGAAAGCTGGTCAAGATTGGAGGTCATTTGCATGGTCCGCATCAATCCAATCGCCATCTCCACCGGGGACCTAACTTTCCTTGCTACGCTCCAGTTGGATAACATGAGCCGGCTTCCTAGCAGCTTCTTGATCACACCTTCAAGAACCAGTCCATCCCTTGCAAATTGGTCTGCAAGTGGACGCAGCAATGCATCCGTCGGCGAAGGTTCATCACCAATAAAGAAGTGGAACAGCTTGCGAACAATGAAGTAAGGTACCTTCTTGTGCGATAGAACCGTATCGATGGCAGCCTCGCCCGTTTCGATTTCCGTCCCCAATATGTTTTTGAGCCCTGAATCATGCTGGTAAGGATTAAAGCGAAAATTCTTGCGTCGAATTTCCCAGCCGGTAAAGCATCTTGCTAACTGTTGAACATCTGCTTCGGTATAGTTGCCTTCGCCGATGCAAAAGAGTTCCATCAACTCGCGAGCAAAATTTTCGTTCGGATGTGCTTTTCGGTTGGTCACGCTGTCCAAGTAAATCAGCATCGCTGGATCCTTGGCAATGCCATGGATCATGGCACGGAAATCACCGATGGCGTGCTTTCGAAGAAGCTTGTTTTGATCCAGCATCAGCCCGGGATCGAGCACCTTTTCCGCACCCGTTGCGAAGTGGCCGTGCCAGAACAAAGTCATTTTTTCCACGAGCTGCTGCGGATGATGGAGCATTCGATGAAGCCACCATATCGATAAACTTTTGGCTTCGCCGCCGGCGACCAGGGATGCAGCCAGATCTGCCGATTCCACTTCAAACCGCTCTGTCGCTTCTCCGCTGGTTTGAAGCATCCGTTCAATACAATCCGAGGGGGATCGTGGAAGAGCAACTTGAATTTCGCTTTCGGTCGCACCAAAACCAGACCTGCGAAGCAGCAAGGCCGCTCGCTTTCGATCCCATGGCTCTTGGACGGATGGTTCCCAAGGTTGCCATGCCCAGTCAGGATCCAATTCATCGAGTCTCGTTATTTGCATGATCCTTTGCCTCAGCCAATCTGCATTCTTTACTTTACAAAGTGCAAAGACGTTTCGAGTGTTGCTTTGTCGTTGAAGCTTAAGTCTACAGTCATTTGATCAAGCATTTTCAGGACCGCCAACAGCAATCCCACTTCCGTTTCTGCTTCGCTTTTGGAATGCCCATTTTCAACCATGTTTTGCGATACCATCAGTTTGCGATTGGCTTCCAACGCCTCGCGCAATGCAGTCGCTTGAACATTCAAAATCGTATTCTTGGCCGTGGATGGGGCTGGCGATGCACTCTCTCCTGCACTCGATTTCAACTGAAGCGACATCTGCTTCGTCAACGAGACGGTACTGGACAGGACCACGAAATCATCGACGAACGCTAAGCATGGACTGAAATTGAATTGGATTGGAAGTTCTGCGTTATCCTTGCGATCGACTTCTGGAACAAAACGCGATGTGTAGTATTGTTGGGCCGAGTCGCCTTCGATATCCAAGTCCAATTGAGGTTGCCCGTTCATGGCGCTGGTAACGTTGATGAACCCGACAAGGCTCTGAAAAATGCGTTTCAATTCTTGCTTCATCAGCGCGGGTTTTCTCAGCTTGGCAACCAA
>CAITIF010000243.1 GCA_903892365.1 uncultured Pirellula sp.
GCGGATCGCTTGCGGTATCAAAATGGATTCCCCATGGAACTTCCGTTACATTTCCGAAACAGCACCCTGCCATGAAGCAACCGATTCGACCGACTCCAACAGCAATCGCGATCGGCAATGCAAAGCTGTCCCCTGTCTTCACGCGAATCTGAAAGATCCATTTTGCAAATTCGACCGCAAGATAGCCACCAAAAATCCCGCCCAGAATGGTTTTCCCATCCATGAACCAGGCACTACCACTGTAGAAAGCCTCCCATCCACTCGACATGACGAATGGTAACTTTGCCCCCAACATGGCCCCAAGAAAGGCACTTAATCGAATGGCCCATCGTTCCGGCATGGACAACAAAAGTTTGCTTTGCCGCTGCCGAACCAACAACGAAGCAGCCACCAACGACCCCAATAAAATCAAGGTGTAGACCCATCGACCAAAATCTGTCATTCATGTACCTGGGTCGAAGGTATCTTGAGCTCGGGCAAGGCCACATGCCCGTTACGATACAACACGTTATAAGCACAAAAGGGAATGATGTGTCCAGACGGAAGGACATGATGAGTGCAGCACTTCATCACGCGACGCACATCGAAATTGTAGACATCCAAAAAAGATGTGATGGTAATCCGAAACAATTGCTCGCCACCAATCTGCTCTTGAAGTGCTTTTTCGAAGAATGCATTTCCAGCGACATTCTCCGACACTTTCGATGAAGCCATATTCGATGGTGACAGAACGGGCAGCATCCTGGAATCTGCAGGCACCGATTCCGCTGGTTCGCAGCAACCCGAAGGTCCACAGCAATTATTGCGAGCGAGATACTGCTGAACCAATCGCTTCCCTTCCTGCCGAGTGAACGACAATCCGTTCGCAAGCAAGTCCAGATTAAGTTTTGCGTCAACGAAGCGCGTTAGCGGTATCAAGTCTCCATCATGGCGAAAAGCCAAGGAGAGAACATGGCAATTGGGATGAGCACAAGGGAGCGGAAAGAAATCTTCATCGCAGTAAAGTCCTTGAGATTGCTCGCAAAGAAACCGGATACAATCCGGCGTGGTGATTCTTTGTTCGAGCTCCTCCGGAAGAAAGTAACGACCACTGTAGGTTGCCGGTTGCAGACTAAGGCCGCTGATCCAAGGTCGCTCGCGAGCCAGTTGTAGCAAGTCACCCACCTCGTGCTCGTTGACTCCGGCTTGCATGGCAGCAACCAATGTAACGTGAAGACCTGCTTGTCCGATTCGCTCCAAGGCTCGTAGCTTGATATCCGCCAGCGGCTCGCCTCGCAATTTTTCAAAGACCTGATCGGAAACGCCGTCCATCTGCAGATAGATTTCGATGCGATTGCGATGGGAACCAAGCCAATCGATCAACGCATCATCTTTGGCAAGCCTGATCCCGTTGGTATTGAGCATCACATAATCGATCGGCTGAGCCAGCGCATACTCCATGATCTCGATCAAGTTCGGATGCGTTGTTGGCTCCCCGCCAGAAATCTGAATCACGTCGGCACGCCCTTCGGCTCGAACCAACGCATCGATCGCAGCTTTCGCCTCGTCCACGGTTTTGTGCTTCAATCCAGGCCGGCTATTGGCATAGCACATGGGGCAAGAAAGATTGCAGTTATCGGTAATCTCTAGGACGGCGACGCAAGTATGCTGTTCGTGTTCGGAACACAGCCCGCAATCAAGCGGACACCCCAGTTTGGGTTCCACAAAAGTTTGCTTCGGAAGCTTGGGGGGTAGAGCGTAGTCGTATCGATCGTACCACTTTCGATCGGAGCAGACAAAATCCTCACGAAGCCCGTGCGTTGGGCAAGACTTACGAAAGTAGACACGATCACCGCGAGCGATAATTTTGGCAGGAACGACGCTCAGGCAATCAGGACACAAGCATTGCGTCGTGCCAAGAAAAGCATA
>CAITIF010000244.1 GCA_903892365.1 uncultured Pirellula sp.
AGTTTGACTCGATTTTTACGCGATGAGAGGAGGCACATTTTCGAATCCATTATGCGAATAGTTCGCTTATTTCACGGAAGCCATTGTCAACGATAGGAAACGGTCGACCTGAAGGACCAGGCAAAATGGTTTCCAAGTCGAGCCCTAGGCTATGAAAAATCGTAGCTACCACGTTAGGTGGTTCTACAGGTCGATCTGCGGGGACTGCTCCAATCGGGTCACTGGATCCCACCACTTGGCCACCCCGAACACCACCACCCGCAAAATAGACGGTGAAGCACTGTGGCCAATGATCACGTCCACCCGCAGGGTTCACTTTCGGTGTCCGTCCAAATTCTGCCAAATTGCAAACCAAGGTGTCCTCCAGCAAACCGCGCTGATGCAAATCCTCGATCAATGCCGAATACGCTTGGTCGTACATCGGCGCGACAATGTTCTTCATCCCTTCGATCGAGGTGAAGGGTTTACTGCCATGTATATCCCAGGTTATCTCATCGAATACTGTTAAGAAGGCATTTACGGTCACGAAGCGAACACCTGCTTCAACCAAACGACGCGCCAGTAAACAACATTGACCAAATCGATTCATGCCATAACGCTCGCGCACTTCAATCGGTTCAGCCGAGAGATCAAATGCTGCGCGGGCTTGCGTACTGGTCATCAGGCGATAGGCCGATTGGAAGTTTTCATCCATCATGCGAGCCGCTTCACTCGACTCGAACTTCTTTACTTGTTCCTCGACGATGCTCCTCATCCGCTGGCGACGATTGAGTCGAGCTTCGCCAATGTTATCTGGAGGAAGAAGATCGGGAACTTTGAAATCCTTCTGTGAAGGGTCAGCCATCAAAGCGAATGGATCATAGGCTTTCCCCAGAAATCCACCCGCTTGACCATTGGGCAGATTCCCGCCACCGCGTCCCATCGGTTCAGGTAATACGACATGTGGAGGTAAATCAGATCGTCGACCGAGAAGATAGGCTGCCGTGGAACCGGCATGGGGCGTATTGATACCCCCTGTGAATTGACGGCCAGTTTGCATGATTTGCCACCCCGCATCATGCACCGCAGCACCGCGATGAAAACAAGATCGCACCAATGCAAACTTGTCAGCAATTTGCGCATGCTTGGGGAGAATCTCAGACAACTGTATTCCAGAAACGTTAGTCGCAATCGGCTTGAAGGGACCGCGAATCTCTGCAGGCGCCTCGGGCTTCATGTCCCAAGTATCCAGATGGCTTGGCGCCCCCAAGTTGAAGATCATAATGCATGATCGCTTACTCTTGCTAGGATCAACTTTGCCTGCCGCATGCGCGGCTTGATACTGAGCCAAGCTGAAGCCAAGGGCTCCAAGCGTACCAGCCTGTAAGAAATCTCGACGGGTGGTTCCTCCACATGTCTGCACTGCAGCATTGCTGGTCAATCTTAGCATGCAACGAGTCCTGTCGGCGGGGAAGAGGGATGGCGAAGCAGATCATGCTTCAGGTGAGGTGACTCTCTTAGTTTAACCGCTCTGGCATGTAAAGCAAAGCGAATAGAGTAAGGACTCGTTTCCCTAGGACTCCGCAGGCGTTTCTTCGCTTCCGTCCATTTCAGCTTTATAGGCGTGATAATTGGCGACGGCCGCCCGACCCGAAGGCATGAATTTGTTGCGATAAGTTCGGGTGAGACAGAGCAAGCAGCGAACAGGGAAGAAGCCAAATAGAAATAGAAACCAATCCCACCATCGTTTGCTGGCGGGACGCACTACGCTATGACAAATTCGACAATTGCCGCTCATGCCTATCACTCAACCTTCGTATCCACAAAGCCAACCTAATACGGCTTGCTAAACCATGAATTGACGAACATAAAGTGCCCCAAGGCCCTCTAATGTGCATCGCGATCCAGCGGAACCCTTCGCCGTTTTCTTTCACGGCAGCAAATCGGTCGGACTAGAGACCGAATGTCTCTATCTTTTGCTCTCGGAAAGCACTCCCGAGAACCGGTGATTGCAGGAGGAGTGTTTGACCAGCTCTTCCAGATCAAATCTATCCCATGAAAGGTTGGCTTGAACGAGGAATTTTGGACAAGAACTAAGGAACACTAGAAGAATGATAAGTGCGGCTTACCGAGTCAATTGTCGAATGGACCGTTCAACCAAAATAGTAGCAATTACCTCGATTTCCCCCACCTCTATGCGATGCGTCCCGCTTCAAAATGTAACGATGAGGCAGAAGGAGATTGCAGAAGGAGATTAAGGAAAAGATCAACCTTGGCGTTTCCATCGGCTAAAACGGCTCTACAGAAGATGCTTTGCTTTAGCCTTCAAGTATTCATTGATCATCGGAGAGGTCATCTGCTCAGGGAAAGCATCTACGACCAACACGCCTTGCATCCGCAATCGATGCAACACCTGTTCGCGCCAAGTCAACAAACTAGCAGCTGCCGCACTGCGATAAAGCACATCGGGGTCACTGGCTGGGTTGTCGGCCGCATCAAAAATTCGATGGTCGCGCAACAAAACCAACAACGGGAGATGGCGTTGCTGCAAATTACCCAGATAGGCCGTGATTTGATCGGCATTCACCTGATCGATGATCGACGTAATCAATACCACCAAAGATCGTTTGCGCAAATGGCTCGACAAATGCAAAAACGCTTGATCAAATCGACTCTCAATCAATCTTGGAAAACGATCAAACCCAGCATGTAACAACTGATTCATTTGGCTTTTGCCACTCCGCGGTGGAACATAGCGATCCACCTTGTCGGAAAAGCAAACGAGCCCAACGGAGTCACCTTGCGACAAGGCCACATGCGACAACATCAGCAACGAATTCAGGCCATAATCGACCAAACTCAATCCGTCGTAAGTGTTGGTCATCATCCGCCCACAATCGAGCATGAAGACCACACGTTGACTCTGATCGCTTTGAAAATCTTTAACCGTGAGCTTATTTCTGCGGGCAGTAGTGCGCCAATCGATGAATTTGTAGTTGTCATCCAAGGTGTAGTCGCGAAGCCGCTCGAAGTCGCTATCCTGTCCAATCTTTCTAGTGCGCCGCACGCCAATCAAACTGAGGCGATTCGATCTAGCCAGTATCGCATACTCTGCAAGTTGCTTCATATCGGGATAGACATGCAATGTACTGCGACAAGGTATAACGAT
>CAITIF010000245.1 GCA_903892365.1 uncultured Pirellula sp.
AAATATGATTTTAAAGGATATCGCATTCCATGTTGACCCGCGTCTTAGTTCCGTTTTTTTTAGCGTCGGGTGCTTTTCAGTCTTTGGCTTACACCCAAGAACCAACAGGGCCTCAAGAACCTGTTAGTCCAGGCACACCAGCCCCGATCATACTTGCCGTAGAAGCGATCAAAGATCCGGCCAGCTACGCTCTTGGTCTCAACATCGGAGCCAATTTGGCCAAAGGCCGCATCTCGCCTCAGGACATGGACGTCAAAGATTTCATGATGGGGCTGATAGACGCATTGGAAAAACGCGAGCCCAAGCTGTCTGAGAAGCAGTTTCAAGCGGCAATGACATCGTTTCAAATGCGGATGCAGAAAAAGATTCTTGAGATCGCCAAGCGGAACCTCGAGAAATCCAATGCCTTCCTGGAAGAGAACAAAAAGAAAGATGGTGTCCAAGTCACAAAGACAGGCCTTCAATATCAAGTCCTGAAGTCTGGGAGTGGCAAGTCACCATCGATTACAGATTCGGTGCTGGCGCATTACGAAGGAAAGTTGAGCGACGGTTTTCTGTTTGACTCGTCCATCAAGAGAGGCAAGCCGGAGACGATTGAAGTCAAAGGGGATTTACCGGGCTTGTCCGAAGCGTTTCAGCGCATGAAGGTCGGGGACAAGTGGGTCATTACCCTTCCGCCTAATCTTGCTTACGGAGAAGGCGGAGCGGACCCGGATATCGGTCCCAACGAGGTCCTGATTTTCGAAATAGAACTCTTGGATGTGATCAAAAAGTAAGAGGCTTTCATGCTAAACGCCTCAGATCCTTGGATGGAGAAAGCTCGACAGTACGGGCAAGAGCAGTTGTTCCAATTTTGGGATCGATTGTCCGCAGGTGAGCAAGATAACTTGCTCGCCCAGATTGCAACGATCGATTTTGAGCAGATGCATCGCCTGTTCCATAAATCCACGGACGAGGTCGATTGGCATTCACTTGCGGAAAAAGCAGAGCCGCCACAGGCAATTCGATTGTCCGACGCAGCGCCCCCATTTACAGCCGAAGCGGCGATGGAATGCGGGGAACAAGCCATTCGTGCAGGCAAAGTAGCCATGATCTTGGTGGCCGGCGGTCAAGGAACCCGGCTTGGGTTCGACCAACCGAAGGGAACGTTTCGAATCGGCCCCGTCTCCAACCGAAGCCTATTTGCGATGCACGCAGATTCCATTCGTGGCACGAGCCGACGCTATGGCGTCTCCATTCCAATGTATGTGATGACCAGCCCTGCCACAGACCTTGCCACGCGCGAGTACTTTGAAGAACATCGCAATCTTGGGCTGGGCAACGATGAACTGCATGTTTTCTGCCAAGGAACCATGCCTGCCGTCGATGCAACCACCGGCGCAATTTTGATGGAATCGACCAGTTCCCTGGCCCTGAGTCCAGATGGCCACGGAGGAATTGTAGCAGCGTTGCACCAGCAAAAGGTTTTGGAATCCGCACGTCAGCGGGGCATCGAACATTTCTTCTACGCCCAAGTCGATAATCCCCTGGTGCGTGCCTGCGACCCACTGCTGATCGGCTACCACTTGCTTGCGCAATCGCAAATGACCACCCAAGTCGTGTCCAAGCGGTTCGCGACAGAAAAAGTAGGCAACGTTGTCGCAATCCATGGCCGCTCACACATTATCGAGTATAGCGACCTGCCCGAAGCCATCGCCAATCAAGCGCATTCTGATGGAAGCTTGAAACTTTGGGCGGGCAACATTGCGATCCATGTCCTCGACTTAAATTTCCTAGAGTCCGCTGCGACTCAAAATAATGGCCTGCCATTCCATCGCGCCCTCAAGTCGGTTCCGTTTGTGGATGCAGCGGGATCACTGGTCAAACCATCATCTCCCAACGCCATCAAGTTCGAACGTTTTGTTTTCGATCTCCTGCCTCTTGCGGACCGAACGATCGTCGTTGAAGGGGACGCTAAGGAAGTTTTCGCTCCAGTAAAGAACGCAGATGGTGCCGCAACGGACACTCCTACCCATTGCCGTTTGGCTCTGATCGCGCAACACAAACGTTGGCTTGAAAAAGCTGGCGTGTCTGTAAGCGACCTTGCGAAAGTGGAGATTAACCCGTATTGGGCCCTAGACGCAAACGAAGTCCAACAGAAAATTCAAAAGCCAGCTGAGATCCTAGTCGATACTTACTTTGCATAGCTCTTCAAACCCCGAATGAAGGTAACTCCCATGCTCCATGCAGTAATCATGGCCGGTGGCTCCGGCACCCGTTTTTGGCCCGCCAGCCGCCAAATCAAACCCAAGCAATTGTTGAAAATGGGCGGGCAGCGAACCATGTTGCAAACCACGTTCGATCGAATGCAAGGTTTAGTTTCTAGCGAGCATGTGCTCATATTGACCAACAACCAATTGACCGACGCCGTCGTCGCACAACTTCCCGACCTGCCTCTGGAGCATATTGTCGGCGAACCATGCAAGCGAGATACTGCTCCCTGCATCGGTGTGGCTGCTTCACTGGTACAAGCCGCCGACGCAGATG
>CAITIF010000246.1 GCA_903892365.1 uncultured Pirellula sp.
AACCTATCAGCCGTCGGGCTCCCAAGTCAGTTCGATACCATCACGCGAAAACGATTCGAAAAGCGAGCCCTCATTGGCACCAGTCCCCTGAACTTCCCAGGCCCTTATGCAGAAGCGATCGCATCGCTTGGCCCTGTGGTTTTTGAAACGCTTGCTTCTGCTGCCGAAGGTACAGAAACCTCAGGGAATGTTCACTACGGCCCCGATTCCTTCGCATCGTTTCAGTCGGGTCGCATCGCATTGGAACACGAAGCAATTGGCGAAACGTACAGCGTTTCGTTTTGGTTTCGCAATCAAGTCCCGAATACCACGCGCCCTGTGACCGCTTATCTCTTTTCGCATGGTGCAGACAAAGACGCGAACGCAGCGGGAGATCATTTGGGTATCGGCGGAACCTATGACCCCACGATGACGGGCAAGCTGTTTTGGTTCAATGGTAACGATCGCAACCAAGTAGCCATCGGTCGTACCAGCATTGCTCAGGACACGTGGAATCATGTGATCGCTATTCGCGAGAAGAACCACATCAAACTCATGCTCAATGGTGAGACAGCACTTGATTTAGATGCGGACATCACTGCAACGACCACAGGACTCCAACCATTTTTTCTTGGGGCTCGTAATGATCATTTCGCGCCGTTGCAAGGACAGCTTGCTTACTATGCGATCTTCGATCGTGCGTTGACGGTTGACGAGACCAAGCAGCTTCATGAAGCATCGGGACACCCAGTGGGTCAGCCAATTCCTGGACCTGAAGGCAAAGAAACACGCCCACTTCCCTTACCGCACAGCGAACCCCTCTCGGCGGAACGTTCCATTTCGAAGATTCACGTTCCCGACGGTTTTCGCGTCGAACTCGTGGCATGCGAGCCTCAAGTCATTGATCCGGTCGCGTTTGACTGGGATGCCAAAGGCCGGCTATGGGTTATCGAAATGTCGGACTATCCGATGGGGATGGATGGGCATGGAAAATCAGGCGGTCGAGTACGTATCCTAGAAGATCGCGACTTAGATGGTCGCTACGAATCTAGTTCGCTCTTTGCGGATGGGCTCAATTTTCCCAATGGTCTACTGACTTGGCGAGATGGCGTTTTGGTGACCGCCGCACCCCAGATTTTATTCCTGCGCGATACAAACGGAGACGGAAAAGCGGATACGAAGGAAGTGTTATTCGAGGGATTCAACGAAGGCAATCAGCAGCTTCGGATGAACGGTTTGAGATGGGGATTGGACAATTGGGTCTACTGTGCCAACGGGGGGCATCATCCGAATCATGGATTAGAGACGAAGGTGAAGTCCAATATCAACGGTCTTTCGTACGCAATTGGTAGCCGCGACTTTCGGATAAAACCGGATACTGGTGAGTTGATCATCGAGTCGGGACCATCGCAGTTCGGTCGCAATCGCGATGCGTGGGGCCATTGGTTTGGAACACAGAATGCCAAACCACTTTGGAACTATGTGCTGCCCGACCGCTACTTAGCCAGAAACCCCTACGTCCCCTCGGCAAGTGCGATCCATTTTGTATTGCCACCCAATAGCCCTGCTGTTTATCCAGCTAGCCGCCCTGAAAAACGCTTCCATAGCTTTCAGGAATCGGGACACTTCACTTCAGCCTGTGGAGGCATGGTATTTGGTGACAGTCGATTGTTTGGGCCAAGCGAAGACATTCATGCTTTCACTTGCGAGCCGTTTCACAACCTGGTGCAGCATAACGTCTTGAGCGATAGTGGCGTAAGCTTCAAGGCAGAACGTCCGACTGGCGAAGGTAGGTTCGACTTCTTTGCAAGTGAAGATCGCTGGTGCCGGCCTGTCATGGCGAGAACAGGGCCCGACGGGGCGTTGTGGGTAGCCGACATGTATCGCTACATGATCGAGCATCCAGACTGGCTTCCACCGGAAGGCAAGGAAGAACTTTTACCCCACTATCGGCTTGGAGACGATCGAGGACGCATTTACCGCGTTGTTCCGATTGCACGCCCACCCACTGCCCCTGCCTGGGAACTACTATCGGGCGGTACCGCCGCGCTGGTCAATGCGTTGGAGGCCAGCAACGATTGGCAACGAGACAAAGCCCAGCAGATGTTGCTTTGGTCTAACGATGATGCCGCCGTTCCAATGCTGGAACGCTTAGCCGCTTCTAGCGCAAGTCCGCAAACAAGGGTTCAAGCGTATGCAACGCTCGATGGTATGGGGAAGCTTTCCAACGCGATGATGATCAAAGCCCTGGCTGATCGTCACCCGCGAGTGCGAGAAAACGCAATAAGAATGGCGGAAGCATCTACGGACGCTTCGGTTCAAGCAGCAGCCATTCGACTTGCGAATGATCCGGATGAAAAAGTCTGTCTCCAGTTGGCTTTCACACTTGGTCAATGGTCGGGTAACGTTGCTGGCGAAACGCTGGTGTCCTTGGCGAAACGATTTTATAGCGAACCGATGATCCTGTCCGCCATCATGAGCTCGGCCTTAGGACATGCGAATACGTTTGCTGCAGGGATTGCTCAATGCGAAACCCAGGTGATTCAAGCTTTTCGAGAGCCCATTGTGCGTCAGTCCATAGGACTAAAGGATGCGCACGTGTTGAATGTACTTCTGGTCGATGCGTTGAATTCTGTCGACAAGGACAGGACGCACAAACTGGATGAATTGCTTGGGACACTCCAGCGCGTGGGAGTCGGCTTCGATGATT
>CAITIF010000247.1 GCA_903892365.1 uncultured Pirellula sp.
CGATCCAACGGATTGTTCCAGAGGGGATCCAGACCAGCGATGGAAAGACGCATGAGCTGGACGTGATCATTTACGCAACTGGTTTCCAGGTGCATCGACGCATGAAACCCATGCATGTGGTGGGCCGAGAAGGCAAAACCATGGACGAGACCTGGTCCAAAGGGGCCGTGGCACACCGATCGACAACCATTCCGGGCTTTCCTAATTTCTTTGTCATTTTCGGCCCCTACAGCCCGATCGGAAACTACTCCGCATTTTCAGTTGCAGAGGTGCAGGTAGGTCACGTCCTTAGAACCATCGACCACATGGAATCGCTGGGACAAGATCTGATTGAACCAACGGAAGAAGCGACCGAACGCTTGGTCAACAAAATGAATCAGGCGATGAAAAAGACCGTTTGGATGTCGGGTTGCAAGAGCTGGTATCAGGATGCGAATGGAAACATTCCGATGTGGCCATGGACCTTCGAGCGATACGAACGCGAAATGTCCAAGCTGAATGAGGGGGACTTTCGAACCGCTCGCCGAAATCCCCAAGAGCAACCATCGAGGTTGTTTGAATTTCAAGTGTCGGATGTTGGGCCATCGCGATTCGCTACCCCTGCCCAACGACCAGGCAACGTTCGCCCGGTCGCTCAAAACGCCCCGTGAGCTAAAAAATCCCCGTGTACCAAAAATGAGATTTCTCGACTACAATTTGGAGAGTTCCGCACGCACTCCAACCCTCCATACTCACCCATGACCACCGTTTTGCAACGCTTCAATGAAGCAGAGAAGCTCAAGGATCAAGGCAAAGTTGACGAAGCCACTGCCATTCTCGAGCAGATTTTGGCAGAAGACGACTCGCACGTTTTAGCTCACTTGACCCTAGCCCGTATCTGCACCAATACAGGCAAGCATGAGCAAGCGGTCATGCACGCTGAAAAAGCCTGCGAACTGGAGCCGAACGATTCGACCAATTTTACGGTTTTGAGTGTAACATACCAACGTGCTTGGGCTGGAACTCAAGATCTGAAGTACATTCAAATGGCTGAAGATGCGATGGCTCGATCACGCATGATCGGCCGTTAGTTTGCGGTGATCCGTGGCAAGTTCCCTGCGTCTTCTGTTTTTCCCCTTCCTGTTGTTTTTGAGTCGTCCTTATGAGTCTCTCCCCTTGGTCGTTAGGTGTCTTTACCAGCATTGATGCTGGCTTAGGTGTTCACTTGGATGTGGCAAAAGATCTTGGTGTACCCTCGATTCAATTGCATACACCGCATGCTGCTGGAAGAACTCCTCAGGCGGCCGAAAAATTCCTCCGACAAATAGACGAGTGCGGTATTGAGCTCACTTGTGTTTTTGGTGGATTTGATGGCGAGAGTTACGCTGATATCCCTACGGTGGAAAAGACGATTGGCCTGGTCCCCGTCGCAACCCGCAGCGCACGCTTGATCGAGATGAAAGAGATTTCGGATTTCACGCGATTGTTAGGCTGCAACACCATCGGTTTGCATATTGGTGTGGTACCCCACGACACTCAGTCCCGCGAATACGCCGATGTCATTGAAGTGACTCGGCAGATTTGCGATCACGCTCAATACAACGAGCAAAACGTCCATCTGGAAACCGGGCAAGAAAGTGCGGATGCCCTGATGGATTTCATTTCGGATACTCAGCGAAACAACTTGTTTATCAATTTCGACCCTGCCAATATGATCCTTTATGGAATGGGTGAGCCGATTCCTGCCTTGCGGCAAGTTGGATCTCACGTTCGAAGCGTGCATTGCAAAGATGCCACGTGGAGCGATCAGCCTGGCAAGACATGGGGCTGCGAAGTACCCCTAGGACAAGGGCAAGTCGATATGCGAGCCTACTTAACGACGCTGAAAGAGATTGGGTATCGAGGTCCGTTGACGATTGAACGGGAGATTCCGCAAGATCGTGAACGGCAAAAGACCGAAATTCAGCACGCGACCGCATTGCTCACATCGCTGCGAAAAGAGATCCTGGGGTGCTAGAAAGCTGGACAGGTTTCTGAATCCGCCCGATTGCGAAGCACACGCCACAACGAAATCGAGCTAATCAGCTGACTGGGATGCCGTCTTATTAGCAATGATTTCTTCCTGACTTGAACCGCAGTCGCTAGCTGCGATCATGCGTCCAGAACAATGAGACTCAACGCGGCTAACGCCCGCGGTTCAATTGATCGAAAAGCGAACTGCTGGTTACCCCAATGAACCTTGCGTATGGTTTTCGATAGGATTTACGAGCTTTCAACTAGCTTTTCTCAAGCTGGAATCTTCCGACTGCCGAACCTGTAACGAGAGCTCCGAATATGCCGGGTCTCGCGTCTAGCCACAACGCTAGCGTTGTTTGTGGGATTCCATAAAAAGCGGTCAGCCATGTTAGCCTCGAAAAGATCTCCTTCATCCCAGTTGGGCCGTCGACATGTTCTGCGATTGGCTCTTGTTGCAGTCACTTCTGTTGCAGGTACCACCGGTTTCGTCGGGTGCTCCACCACTGCTGGGTCAAGACCATCCATATGGCCAACCAAAACGTTTGATTCATCCGCGTCGGCCGCACCCCTGGGGGTAACGGGCACGTTGGCCTCGACGGGCAAGGCGGTTAAGGGTCAGTTCGCATCGATGGGCACCGCTGTTTCATCCGCCTATGGCAAGGCAAAGTCAGCGATTACCACCCCATTTACTGGCGAGACAGCCGCTCCTGAAACTGCATCCAACTTGAGCACGAAGCCAACGATTGGGCCTGAGCTCTATGTGATGAATGGGCAGCTGCATGAGTCGCAAGGGAATTACAACAAAGCGATCGACAGCTACAGCAAGGCTCTTGAAATCGAACCCAAGAATCCAGCGGCTCTTCTGAGCACGGCCCGCCTTTACGATCGTCAAAACGAAAAAGACAAGTCGGTCGAGTTTTATCAGAAGGCAGCTGAAGTCACTCCGAACGATGCTAATATCTATGCTGAGCTGGGGGCGTTGCATGCCAAGACCGGTAACCTGACGGCAGCCAGAGAGCAGATGCAAAAGGCGGTCAACTTGGACCCGAAAAGCACGACCTATCGATCCTCGATGGCAGGTGTTCTTTTGGACTCCGGTAACACAGAATCGGCCATGGCAGAGTTGATGCAGGTGAATACGCCAGCTATGGCAAACTATCAAATGGCCTATCTGCATTTTGCGAGAAAGAATGTTCCTGCAACTCAGCAGTACTTAAACAGCGCCTTGCAAATCGATCCCAATCTAAAACCAGCCCGCGATTTGATGGCCAGCATGGGAGGTGCGCAAAACATTTCTCAAATGGCCCAGCAAGGTCAAACGATGATGCAGCAGGCTCAGGGAATCTATCAGCAAGCAGGTGCGATTGGAAGCAACGTCCAAGGGCTGATAAGCGCTGCTCCCGCCCAACCTGCAGGATTCTCGACCCCGGTCAATCAGTCGAACAGTTTCTTGCCACCACCGGCTAGCCCCCCATCGTCCAGCCAAGGTGTCCCACTTCAACAGCCCGCCGGCAGCGTGCCTTCCTTTGAGAGCGCAGGCAAGCAAACGCTTCCCGTTCGCCGTTAAACGACCTCCCAGGCGTCGGGGTGGAAGGTCCCCCAACTTGGACTTCGTCGGGATGGGTTACCGCTTCGTGGTTAGCGTTGGTTCGAGTGGCAAAGGCCACTTGACTGTGGTAAGGTACACGTGCTTGCGAACAGTATCGAGGCGGTCTTAGCCTCATGCGTAAGCGATACGTTGCCTCCATAACCACCATCACGATGACCGATTCGCTTTTTCCCAATGTTCCTTCGATGGAAACGCTAACACCAGAACGAATCATCGCGATGCGCGATAGCGTGATGGGGCAAATGGATTTCGGCCGACGGTATACATTGGGCTTGTTGGAGGAAATTCCTGAGTCCTATTGGAATACGATTCCAGCTGGCGCGACTTCTCACATCGCTTGGCAGGTTGGGCATCTTGCCGTTTCGGAGTACGGCTTGATGTTGTTTCGCCAACGCGGACGGGCAGAAGGGGATTTGGATCTCATGCCCGGATGGCTTCGCAAGAAGTTCGGACGCGGGACGGTGCCACCCACCGAGCCTAGCGAGATTCCGACCAAAGCAGAACTGCTGGCGACACTGGATCGCATCCACGTAGCGGCCATGACGGCTTTACCCACGTTCACTGCGGAGCAACTGTCCGAGCCAACGGAAATGCCCTATGCGGTTTACCCGATCAAGCTGGGGGCCTTGCTGTTTTGCCCGCTGCACGAATCCATCCACGCGGGGCAGATCGGTTTGCTCCGCCGTATGCACGGAATGGAATCTGTTCGCTAGCATTCGAATTGATATTGGCTGAGTTTCTTGATTGAGTCACAATGGCGTTTTGCTTCTTCAAAACGGCCAACGGATGGGTCGCTCATGTCAGTACGAATCTCAACAGACGACCCCTACAACCAAACTTTTGGATTGAAAGATCGTTGCGCGTATCTGTTGTTTCGAATGATCATTTGTATCGTACAGTCAACTTCCGTTGAACGGTGCGATCGGTGGTGTCGATTGGTGGCTAGACTTCTTTCGAGGTATCTGCCGTTGCGCCGGGGATTGATTCAAGAGAATCTGAAACGAGTCTTTCCCGATTGGGAACCTGGACGAGCGGTCGAAGTGCAAGAACGCATGTGGCATCACTTGTTGTTGATGGGATGTGAAGTGGCGCATGCACCGCGCAAAATCCATCGCGAAAACTGGCATGAGCACTTCCGCATTCCCAATCGTCAAGCAATGCTCCAAATTGTATTGGACGATCGGCCATCGGTTTTGGTATCGGGGCATTACGGGAACTTTGAACTGGCTGGTTTCTTGACCGGCCTATTTGGGCTTCCCTCCACGACCATTGCTAGACCTTTGGACAATGGTTTTGTTCATGATTACGTGACTCAGTTCCGTTCTCTAGGCGGTCAACATTTCTTACCCAAAGAGGGTAGTTCTTTGGACGTGCAAAAGTTGCTTGGCAGGGGTGGCAACTTGGCATTGCTTGCGGATCAACATGCGGGTCCTAAAGGCTGTTGGGTCGACTTCTTAGGACATCCGGCGTCGTGCCATAAAGGGCTGGCCCTGTTCACCTTATCCAGCGGGGCACCGATGATTGTCGTTGGGAACACTCGGAAGGGGGCACCGTTGCAATTCGAGCTTTCGGTTTTGGGAATCGCGGACCCGAATCAAAAAGGGGAGCATTTGAACAGCGTCGCAACCTTGACGCGGTGGTATAATCAGTGCCTTGAGCAGATCATCTGCAGATTTCCCGAACAATATTGGTGGGTTCATCGTCGCTGGAAAGGTGAACCACCTCAGAAGAAGTCGAATCGCGCAGCCTAGTTATGACGAAAAAATACACGGGCCTTGGGCTCTCTTGCATGTATCCCGAGAACTGGTCCGTCACGGAAGATACCGACGAAGGCAGGCTGGTCAGCTTTACTTTGGAAAGCCCATCGGCAGCGTTCATGACGGTAACGGAATACCCCTGGACCGTAACACCACAAGAAGCGTTGGATGAAGCCTGCGAAGTCATGCGCGACGAGTACGACGAGGTGGAGTTTCACGAGACGGACTCGGACCTGGAAAGGGATGGAAAGCCTTTAGATGCATGCCTTGCCGGCGAGGCTCGGTTCTATTATCTAGATTTGATGGTTGTCTCCCGCATGATTGCGTTTGTCTTGGATCACAGAACGTTTCTGATCCAAATCCAAGCAGAGGACCGCGACTTTGAAGCACTAGAAATCGTATTCAAAGCAATTTTGGTCAGTATGCTTCGGTCCGTCCAGAATGAGTAAAGGACAGTAGAAGCATGTCGCTCCAGGAGGCAGTCTTAATTTCCGCGAATCCAAAGTCGGGCCCGCGAAGCCGTCTCGCTCTGGTCGAGCAACTGAAATGTAGCCTCGAAAATGTTGGGTATCTTTGCGAGCTACATACCAACCTGGATGCGATGGCCCAGCGTGCTCAAGTGCTCTCGCAAGAAAAGCGGCTTCGCACTGTCGTCGCTGCGGGCGGTGATGGAACCGCATCGATCGTCTCCAGTTTGATCCAACCCCAGACACCACTGACGCTATTTCCAACGGGCTCAGAAAATCTGTTGGCTCAGTATTTAGGAGTCACCGCCAACGTGGAATCCTGCGTCAGTGCGATCCAAAGGCTGCGTACCAGGACTTTCGACACCATGGACGTCAACGGAAAGACCGCCATGTTGATGGCCTCGATCGGATTCGATGCCGAAGTCGTTCGCAGGGTTCATCAGGCTCGTCGGTCGCATATCACCCGATGGAATTACTGGAAGGCGATCGCAGCAACCGTTTTTGCGTATCGCTGGCCCGATTTGCATGTGGTCCTTCGTGATGATCAAGGACGCGCTATGGAGGAGACGCAAGGGAGCTGGGTCTTCATTTTCAATGTGCCCAAGTACGCAGCGGGACTAGCCATTATGGAGGATGCAAAAGAGAACGATGGTCAACTGGATATCGGTGTGCTAGATCGAGGCGGATTGTTTCGAGGGCTCTGTGACTTTCTTGCGGTTCTTCGCGGCAAACATCAACAGTCACAGCGATGGCGACGTTTTCGAGCGGCCTCGATCGAGATTTCGGTGCCCGAGTCGTCCGCGGGGCAAGCATCTTGCCAATCCGATGGCGATTGGACTTCGGGACTGCCTGTCCTGATTCGCATTCGACCAAGCCAGCGATTGATTGTCGTCTAGCCCAGCAAAATGATTGTCCCATGGAACTTGCTCAGCAACGGGAACGGATAGTGATCCTGCATGGCTTTGCCGTGTGTGGGCTTGTGATGCGACCTCTTCAGTATTGGCTAGGAAGAAATGGCTTTGATGCCACCTTGTGGTGTTACCCAAGCTTGAAAACGCCAATAGCTACCTTAGCGAAAAGCTTCGAAGGTCACTTGGATCAAATGGATCGAGATTCCATTCCTTATCATATTGTCGCCCATAGCATGGGTTCGATCATTGCGCGTGCTGCCTTGTTGAACACGAGCCATAGCGGTTTGAAACGTATGGTTTTTCTTGCGCCGCCGATTCATGGTACACCCGTCGGAAAGCTTGCGTCCCGATTCTTGAAACA
>CAITIF010000248.1 GCA_903892365.1 uncultured Pirellula sp.
AGTGTTTTGTGCCATTCTTCCGTTGTTTCCCCCCCGTTCGCTAGCGAGCTTGTCTATGTCGCGTAAAACCATCATCTATTCCTTGGTTGCTGTGACCGCACTCGTTTTTGGTGGATTTGTTGCCAAGCGTGGGAATGCACAACAAGAAATCGAAAGGCGGTTCGATCAGCTCGATGGCAATCGAGATGGAAAATTGACACCTGATGAGCTGCATGAGACTAGAATCTTCAAAGCGCTCGATCTGGACGGTAACGGCGAGATTACGAAAAAGGAGGCAACTCGTGCGGCCCTTCGTGGGGCGTTGAAGAATTTGCTCGGCAAAGTTGCCGAAAGGAAAGATGACCGTGACGCAGAGGTTCCCGCGGTTCCTGCGAAGAGTCTCGAAGCCCCCGTTCGCCAGGGTCCGAAGTTGCTCACACCCGGTGAACATGGCATTGGTCGCTTTGTCCCAGACTTGGAATTTGTCGATCTAGGGGGCGTTCCTAGAAAGCTTCACGATAGCAGCGCGAATGACATTACGGTCGTTGCCTTTACCAGCACCAGCTGCCCCCTTAGCAAAAAGTACTTGCCAACGTTGGTAGACATCCATCGGGACTTCTCAAAGCGAGGCGTTAGGTTTGTTTTGGTAAATTGTGTCGCCAACGATAAGCTCGAGGAGATGAAGTCCGCCGCTCTGCGATTTTCATCGGACGTGGAGTACACATTCGACAAGGATGCGAGAATCGCTAATCATCTTTCGGCCTTGAGTACAACCGATGTTTTCGTACTCGATCGCTCGCACACGATCGTGTATCACGGAGCCATTGACGATCAATACGGCTTTGGCTACTCGATCGATGCGCCTCGTTACACGTATCTTCGCGATGCCTTGGAAGCGAAGCTTGATAAGCGTTCGATTTTGGTGTCTGCAACTGCTGCGCCCGGTTGCCTTCTCGAGACAAAGCCGGCCGAGATAGGTTTGTCGGATGTCACTTACCACAACCAGATCTCGAGGCTTCTGCAACGGCATTGTGTCGAATGTCATCGTGAAGGTGGCGTTGGTCCCTTTGCTTTGGATACCTATGAGAGTGCCATGGCTCATGCCCCAATGATTCGCGAGGTTATTGATCGAGGTGTCATGCCGCCGTGGTTCGCCACAAAAGATGAGAACCACTCCGTATCACCCTGGATCAATGATCGCTCGCTTTCTGTTACAGAAAAGCAGCAGATCGTTACTTGGCTTGACAATAAAATGCAATCGGGCGATCCAAAACAGTCGCCCACGCCTATGGTCTTTCCCGACGGTTGGCTCATTGGGAAGCCAGATGCCGAGTTCGAGTTTGCGGAACCTGTGAAAGTGAAAGCGACTGGAACGCTGCCCTATCAAAATGTCTTGGTGGAGACCCATTTGGAGCAAGATCAATGGGTTCAGGCCATTGAAGTTAGGCCTAGTAATCCAGGTGTTGTTCATCACGTTTTGGTATTCGTCCAAGGGACAGACGAGGGTGGTGGGAATAGGGACGATGCGACCGACGAACGCTCTGGGTACTGGGGCATTTATGTTCCCGGAAATAGCACTTTGGTCTATCCCGAGGGTTACGCAAAGCGAATTCCCAAGGGGGCTCGCTTGCGATTTCAAATGCACTACACGCCGAACGGAACCGCGACCGAAGATAGAACGCGAATTGGATTGGTTTTTGCGAAAGAGGAGCCTAAATACGAAGTGCACGTTGCGGGCGTGGTCAACGCCGGATTTCGGATCCCACCGGGGGCTGACAATTACCAAGTTATCGCAAGTGTAAAGAACATACCAACAGACGTACAAGTACTTGCGTTCCTACCGCACATGCATTTGCGAGGCAAGGCCGCTCGATACGATCTTCTATCTGGCGATGAGATACAAACGATGCTTGATATACCACGCTATGATTTCAATTGGCAGTTGCTGTACCGTTATGCAGAACCGGTGAATGTCAAAGCCGGTGACACGTTGCGATTTACTGCATGGTACGACAACAGCAAAGGCAATCCAGCCAACCCGGATCCTAACAAAGAGGTGCGCTGGGGTCCGCAGACAGAAGATGAAATGCATCTTGGCTATGTTGAGTACATCGTACCAGGTTCAAAACCAGGTGATCCAAACCCGCTGTCACCCCGTGGGCGAGTACGAGGGGCGATTCGAAATGCACTAGGTGGTGCCAATTCCGACAAGCCCAATGATGACGATGCTATGTTCTTGCAATTGGACGCGAACGGTGATGACAATGTCTCGCGTGATGAAGTCAAGGCAAAGTACGCGAACAATCAAGCAGCCTTTACCACCATTTTCGATCGACTTGATACGGACAAAAACGGTCAGTTGAGTCGACAAGAGCTCCGAAAGCTCCCTCAAATTCTTGGGCGTTAAAGGGCGATAGCTACAGAATCGAAAGCCCATGCAAAGACTTTGCGAAGTCTACCGAATGAAAGATATCAACATGCAACTTAACTGTGCGAGGGTGCGGACAATGAAAAATGCATTTGTTTCGATACTTATGATTCTGAATCTAGCTCCGCTTCTACAAGCTGATTACGATCCATTCGTTTCAGAAAGTGGC
>CAITIF010000249.1 GCA_903892365.1 uncultured Pirellula sp.
AGCACTGAGACTTCCACGGGACTTGTTCGTCAACCGAGCACCAAGGCCTCCATGCATCCAGCAGGCCAAATTATCTCCAATGGTTCGAATCGATACCAAGGGGCACCGATCCAGCAACCAGATGGATCGACGACGAAACAACCTTACATGCCGTATGTAGCACCGGCTCAACCGCTACCATCGAATTTGAGCGGTAATTCAACGGGGTATCCTCCAACGTCCAACTAATGCCCTCACTTTCAACCTAAAACCTGTGCAACGTCAACGAACGATCGAACGGAATAGACGATGAGCGAAGTGAATCAAGCTTTTCTGCGTGCGTATCTGAAGAATCGCGCCTCGCAAACGCGAGAAAGCGTTCCCAACCAAGCGGCTATCAATGAGACGCTGGCTAGCTCGCATCCTCAAGGAATGCACCAGGCTGGTTTTTCCTCAAGTCCACAACCGCGACAAATACCGGTTGCTACCACAATACGGCAATCTTCTCCGGGGGTTCGGCCATCCGACAAAGGCCCGTCTGACAAAGGCCCGTCTGACAAAGGCCCGTCTGACAAAGGCCCGTCTGACAAAGGCCCGTCTGACAAAGGCCCAATGGAAGGCATCCTACCTGGAACTCGGATTGAACAGCCGATTCGAACCGCTCCCTTGGGCGAACACATGCGAGTCGACGCAAGCCATGGGGCAATCCGAAGCCAACCTGCTACTACGGCACCATCTGCTACCACTGCACCGGCTGCTTCCACAGTTGTTCCGCAATCGCAATTGGCACGCGGCGGAGTTTGGAGCCCTATAGGGGTTGAACGCGGGATGAAAGCCATGGAAACCTCTAAGGCCTCGCCTGCGATCGTCCGAAACGGAGTTGAGGCGGTTAGCAGCGAATCAGCAGTGCAACGTCGTGCACAGGTGCAACAAGCCCATACACCGGCTAATGCTCCGCACTTGGCACAAAATCAGTTTGCAGTTCAGCCATCCCATTACAATCCGATCCAGTATGTCGATGGCCTTCGGGAGCACATTGACGCAGCCAAGCCATCTCTTAGCCGAACCAGCGATCAAGCGCTATCTGAAATCGGCCAGCCAATCGCATTTGGTACGGGAACAGCCACTGGCCGATCCCGTCCGTCGGATATTCTGCGAGAGACCGTTCCACCTCGCGAGCGTGATGATTTAGGTCATGTTCGCTCGGATGACTCCCCGATTTATCGAAGAATCGACCAAGCTCATCTCGCACCGAAGAATATCCCTGTCGCGATACCTGCTGTTGCGCCAGCACCTATCACCGTGGAATCTAGGGTCGCCGTGGAATCTAGGGAACAGGCGACACCTGAAGCGGCCCCGAGTTCGAAGCACGTTGACCGTCGTGTAGCTGCTGAGTTGCCCGAGCTGAAAACGACGAATGGAGCGGCCGCGGCTGTGTCAAGTCTTCCGCTACCCGTCGCTTTTGCACCGAGCTGGGAAGTCGATTGCTTCTTGTGGCCCGAAGTGGTGAAGCAAATTGAGCGTTCGCATGCCGACGCGTTTCGCCAGATCGGCAAGCATTTGTGTACAGCCAATCGCGATGGCTTGAAGGTGATGGCAATCACCAGTGGTGAGCGAGGAGTTGGACGCAGCACCGTTGCCATGCATATGGCTCGAAGCGCCGCTGCAAGCGGACTGAAGGTGGCACTTGTAGAAGGGGATGCCTTTTGCCCAAGCCTGATCGATCAGTTACGACTGGACGTGGAGCATGGCTGGGCAGACTGTTTGTTTGAAAACGTGCCTTTGCATGAGGCCGCTGTTCATTCGATTCAAGATGGAATTACTTTGTTTCCCTTGAAGAGCGTAATTTCTGCTCAAGAACTGCATGCCAATCTTCATCGTATGGCCAAGCTCATCAAGCGAATATCGACTTTATTCGACATCGTATTTATCGATGCGAACCGATTGAACTTGGAGCAACGTGACTTAGTGGGTGTATCACAAGAGTCGGTGATTGATGCCGCAATTGTTGTGGTCGACACAGAGCTTAGCATCAAAGAAAAAGTTGACTCGGCAGTCAGTATCTTGCAAAACATGGGATTGTCTTCGATCGGATTGGTCGAAAACTTTCAGTCATAAATCTTTTGGCATCGCGCAACTCCATCCAACATCGAGCTCGAACCATGTACGAATCATACTGGGGATTTCAAGGCCGCCCGTTCGAAAGCCGTTCGGACGAACGAACTTATTTCCCATCCGAGCTCCACAATGCGGCCCAATTGAAGCTGCATTATGCGATTGAAACCAGAAAGTCGGTGGCCTTGCTATGCGGCGAGCCCGGCACCGGAAAATCTATGATCTTGGATTCTGTGCTTCAGAATTTACCTTCGTTTGTCTCTCCGACAGTTCGAGTGGTTTACCCCGCCATGCCGCCAGAGCAACTGTTGCGCTACATCGCTCGGCAAATGGCACCTCATGATTCGGCCGATCTTGTCGGTGGAATCGGACAATCCATTGAGACTTTGGAACGAATGCTACGCCACAACGTTGGCGAAAATCAGCATGCTTTGATCGTCCTGGACGAGGCTCACTTGCTCGAAAGTTATGGTTCGCTTGAACCGTTACGCCTGTTGCTTAACCTTGCGGCGGAGCTTACCGATTCTGAATCCGCAGTTACGCTTGTTCTTGCGGGCTCCAACAATCTTTTAGCTCATGTCGCAAGGCATTCAGCGCTTGAAGACCGAGTCTCCGTCCGATGTGTTTTGGAACGATTTTCTCAAGACGAAACGGCGGAGTACATTCAGCATCGTCTTCATGCTGTGGGCTCCAAGAAAGCGAATGAGTTTACTGCGGAGGCTATCGAGCGCATTCAAGAAACAACCCTTGGAATTCCTCGCCGAATCAACCGCCTTTGCGATCTTGGGCTGATGGTAGGCTTCGCACAAGAACTCCCTCATATCGATGCAAATACCATCGAAAACGCAAATGGCGAACTTTCGATTCGCTCGCAGGCTGCCTAATTCGCAATGCTAGGTCGCTCGATAGACTCCGGTGGCTTTCAACTTGCTTTATCCAGGCGGGGCGTTGCACAAAAGTAAGGACTCAAGCCAATCTCGCCAGCGCTTGGTCGATACCACGTCCATTTGTGGATAGCTCAATTGCGGAATCGAAATCTGCTTGTTACCTGCCAGCCAGGTAAGTGACCCTTGCCAAATACCGCTTTCGTCGACTTCGATTCGAAGCTGTAAAGGGTCGGAATCGCGTCTCCCTTCGAAGCACGTTTGCAGTTCGATCCGCCCAAGACGATTCCAGGTACTACTACCCAACCGAGAACCTTCTACAAACTGCAAAATTGGTTGCCCAGTACCTTTCGGTGTAAAACGTAATGTCTTGCTACACTGATTCGGTACGGGCGAGTCTTTTGCCATCAGTATCTTCGGGGCGCTGATACGATCAGACTGTTCCTCAATGATAACCCCTAGGTCGTATGCCATGGATGCGCGAGCGATGGTCGCGGTGGGTTCAACGGGGGGCATGATGTACTTTGCTTGGATCGCAGCCCCACGCGATAGATCATTCGAGCGCATCATGACCAACTTTGCTTTTGGTCCGATCAACTCGGCCAACTTTCGTTGGATCTTGGGCATCCAGCGTAGATCTCCTAGCACGAGAATTGCGTTAATCGATGTAGGATCTATCTTGGAACGTACTAGTGCTTCTTTCGCAAAGTTCTCGCAATCGTCTTCCAGTTCACCAACCCATTGGTGCAAGTGTTCACGTTCAAGTTGTTTTTCCAACTTACCGCCCGGTACTTCGAAAACAAAAGGAACCGTGGCAGAAACCCGGAGCTTGTCAAAGGCCCGTTCGACGGTTCTCTGCAACCGCGAAGCAGCACTCATGTCTTCTCGAATCACGTTTCCGAACCTGCTCTCCACTTCGGATGCAAGCAGTTTCGCAGCTTTGTCGTGCCAACGGGTTATACCTCGTTTCCAATCCCCTACCGACGACAGCATTTGTACCGAAAGCCCTTCGATGCGAACGAGGGAAACTTCGCACGCTGCACCATTGAGCATGGCGACCATAAAAACCTTGCGGTACTCCGTTGGTTGGTCAGAAGAATGCGCTAAACGTGATTCGATTTCGGTATGTGCCAGTACAGCTGCCAAGGGTTTGTTGATCAGTTGTAGGACTTCGACACCCGCGATCGAAGCCGCCGTTTTGGTACTGAGCCGATGCAATTGGTCATAACATGCAGGTACGGTGATGACTGCATGAGATGCATTGGGGACTTTCCGTCTTGCACTGCCGGCCAATTGCCGAATGACGCATGCAACCAAAACCTCCGGTGGCACTTGCCGTCCCCCGAAGGGCCGCTCCAGCAACGGCAAACCATACCAACGTTGCATTCCGTAAAAGATTTGATTGGGCTTTGTCGCTCGCAACGATACAGCCTGAGCCCCTACGGCGACTTGTTCACCTTCACTGTACAGCATGTTTCGAAGATCGGTTGAGTCTCCGTCGACAGCAATCTCTTCAAGCTTAAACTCTTGGTCGATATAACTCACTCGCGAATGGATCAACCCAAGTTCAATACCGACGGCCGCAAACGATCGTTGAGACGTCGATTTTTCAAGTCCTGTACTCGTCGCAAAATCAAACCCAAACTTGGAGGGTACGTTTTCGACCGGTTTCACGCGAGGAGCTACGATGGGTCGTTCAATTAAATGAAGTGAAATCAGCTTCTCTAAAAGATCGGAAGCGGATTGGCATCTTTCCGCAGGGTTTTTGGCAACCAAAGCCTGAAACACGGAATCCAATCGAATATCCAAATCGCTCCTGACTTCATAAAGTGCTTGCGGCTTACGATTGATCTGAGCCAATGCAGTCTGAACCGTCTCTCCATGAAACATGGGACGTCCGGTTAGCAGGTAGAAAATCGTAGCGCCTAAAGAATAAAGATCACTGCGATGGTCTACAGTCTCAGGAGCATTGATTTGTTCAGGGGACATGAACTCAACCGTGCCAACGATCTGCGATTCCCTACCTTTGCGTTGCTCGATATGGTCTCGTAAGACAGCCAAACCAAAGTCAAGAATCTTTAGGACACCCGCCGACGTGATCATCATGTTGCTGGGTTTGATGTCGCGATGGACGATCCCTTGGGCGTGCGCATAGGCAAGCGCCGAGGCCGATTGCCGCAAGATCTCAACCACCTCTTGTACCCCTAACGGCCCCGTTCGAGCTAATCGATCCGAAACGACCTCCCCTTCAATCAGTTCCATTACTAAATAATGGACGGGAGAATTTGCCTCGCGATAGCATCCGGCGTCAAAGGCCGTGACAATATTGGGATGCATCAGTTTTGCGGTCGCGCGCACTTCGCTATAAAATCGGTCGACGGCGATGGGGTCTTCTGATAACGCTCGCGGCAAAACTTTCAGTGCTACCAAACGATCCATCGTGCGATGCCGCGCACGAAACACTTGCCCCATCCCCCCGGCACCAATTTTACCCTCGATCAAGTACTCGCCTAAAACAGGTAGATGCGTTTCACGATCTTGGTCCAAACGCTGAACCGACAGATCGTCTGCCTCTTCGCGACTTGGGCTAGGCGTGCTGAGAAGAAAATCTCCGTTGTGCTCGTTGTCGAGCGAAAAGGCTCGAGTGACGCCTGGCTTTGGCTCTTCAGAATTCGAATCGTTCGACATAAAACGTGGCTTGACCGGGTAGGTAAGGACGGTTTCGGGGAATTAGGGGCGGTCATGAAGGCAGCTTAGGCTCTCTTGCATCTTACTCCGCAAAAGGCTCCAGCGTCCAGGATTTGGCATCGAAATCCTCTAGAGCAACCTAAATTAAGTCGGTTCGAATGTTAAAAAGCTCCAGGCGATTGACTCCGAAGGTCGTGGTGATGGCAACATCGGCAGCATCGCGCCCCCTGGCCATTAAAACACGCCCGATCCGTGGCGTATTGTTGCGAGCGTCCACGGTGAACCAAGTCCCGCCCAGATAGACCTCGAACCAGGCGCTGAAGTCCATCGGATACGAAGCCGCCGGAACTCCGATATCACCCAAGTAACCGGTACAATAGCGAGCGGGAATGTTCAAACAACGGCAGAACGTGATCGCAAGATGCATGTAATCTCGGCAAACGCCTGTTCGTTCACGATAGGCTTCGAGAGCGGTTCGGGTCGAGCGAGCCTGCATATAGTCAAATCGAATGTGGGAATGTACGAAGTTGCAAATCGCCTGAACCAAGCTCCATCCAGCTGGCTGATTTCCAAATAAAGCCCACGCGATCTCTTTGAGCTCTCCGTCCACCTCGCAGTAACGGCTAGCCAACAGGTACACGAACACCTCATTCGGTAGCTCAGGAGGCATTAGCTGGGCCGAATTCCATCCTAAGACATCGGGTGCACCATCAACCTCTACGACCACATCATTGGAGAAGGTAGAACGACCTGCCGCAACCGAAACGCGACTACAACGATTACCATACAAATCAAGGTAATTGGTGATAGGAACCTCAGGTGTGACCCGAAGCTGCTCCGGTGAGCGGACTTGCGAATCCAGCGAGGGATGAAGACTCAACATCAAAACCATCGATGTTGACTCTGGGAATGTAAACGCAATCTCAAATCCGACCCGAATGAGCATTTCTAGTCCTTGGGTCGGTGTTCGACCAAAACGAGCAACCGCACTACTTTTTTGTTCTCCCCATCATAGAAGGGTTTGCCGGCGGAACCGGCAAACGTTGATCGATTTCAGCGAGTATTGTAAGAATCGATGATCTAATTGGTGAAACGATCTAAATGGTGAAACCTATCGGCAAGGCCAAGCTTCCATTCTTGGCGTAAGTAGGCAGACTTGATCAGGGAGATTAGGGGCTCCCATCTACAAAGGCAAAAAGCTCCTCCGATACCTTGGCATTCCCAAGCCCCGATGGTTGCTTGATCATGATGGGGTCGATATGGTGCATGCATCTGCCGTTCCAGTCCGACAGAACACCCGTACCATGCAAAATGGGTTTATCGGAATAAGGTTTTTCGGAATACCATAGTCGATTCATTTGCGTTACGGTCCAAGCTCGCAACTGCTGCCCGTAATAATCGGTGTTGTCTTGGGAAAAGCGAATCAGCTGATTCTTCCAGTGGATGGGACGGCCTCCAGGTCGCGTAGAAGATTTGGAGTAATTGCGAATCATGGGCATCCAATGACGAGTCCATGGCCCCAAGGGGCTGGAAGCGTAAAACAATTTGAGCCAATAAGAATGCCAACCCGCGAACATCCAATATCGCCCTTGATGATGCACCATCGAGCAATCCATCAATCGCCCTCTTAAAAGCGTTCTATCCAATACCCAACGCGTAGGGAATTCGATGGCCCGATACAAGTCAACGCGTCGCACAGATTTCGATTCTGGCATCAAGTAATACTCACCTTCATGCTCAAAAACAAATGGATAGGATAGGTGATGGGCCGTTTCCAGAACCGTACCAACCAGTTCCCAATCGACCAGATTTTGGCTTGTCGCCGCAGCGATCACTGCCTTAGCCGAATTCGCCCTAAACATCTCGAAGAACAAGTACCAAGTTCCGTTGCGTTGGATTGCAAAGGGATCTGCAGCACCGATGCCATCGCATTGCGTTAGCATTTCTGTGGAAATGATCTGGCTTGAGCTCGAAAAAAGTTGATCGAAGCTGTTGCCTCGCACGCTGCCTATCGACCAATGTCCCTTCCCTGTCACCGCAGTCCCGTTCCTGGTAAATCTTGCGTTGTCGATCCAATCTCCTATGCTTCCGGCAACCAGTGTAACACGAACCATCCCATCCGTGGACGACCTGCCCGTCTAGCGTGGAAGTGTTTTCAGAGTATTGAAATGGATAGATTATGGGGCATCTTGCTCAAGTCGGTAGGCGCTAACGCGATCGGAATGGCGAACCAGCAAAAGTCCTTCGACAAGAGCGGGATGGGCCATGATCGGCGAGGATTCTTTGGCTACCTCCGAACGAGCGTATTCGACAAGTTCTCCATTCGGCTCGACTCGGATTCCGATGAAGGTACCGTTGGAACAGCATACGAGCAGTCGATTGTCTTCTTGAAGCAGGGTGGTGTACTGGTCCAGTGCGGAGTCTGAAAACACGGATGCTTCGCGAAGCTGAGCCTTGCAGTGGAGTGAAATTAGATCCTGGTCGACACCAATAAGAAAATCACCAACGACAACGGGTGTATGCGTGTCGCCTGAAAGCATTTTCGATTTGGCAAGCAGCGGTAAGGGGTCTGCTCCCTGGCTCTTCTTGGCGGTGAGATCATACATGCGCGTGCCATTATTCTCGCTCGTGAGCAACAGGAGATTTCCAGAAACGATCGGGGTAGGAACCATGAAATCGCCGCTAGTTTCAGGCACAATTTCCCAGCATTGCGTGCCGTTGGTTACGTCGATGCCTCGAATTGATTTTGCTCCCGTCACGATTAACACGGGGTTCGATGAAGATGCGTTAAGACTAGGCTGTTGGTTTAGGACAGACACAACTGGCGAAGCATAGGCGGCGGGCAATTTTGAAGCTTGCCAACGCACTTTACCTGTCGCTTCCTCTAACGATACGACAGAAGCAGCTTTCCCACCTGGCTGGACGATCAAATTTCCGTCGAACAAAAGGGGCGAGCTGCAAAAGCCCCAGGTTGGCATTTCGCCATGAAAGTCTTTGACCAGATTTCTTGACCAAACAACCTTGTTTTCAGTTGGATCCAGCGCGACCAATTCTCCGAATGCGCTTTGCAGGTAGACGTATTGGCTGCCGATGACCGGGGTTGCTCTTGGTGAGTTTCCGTAGTCTAAATGCCCTTCGGCACGAATCTCATGTTTGCACACAAGAGCACCGGTTAAAGGGTCCAAAACGAAAAACAGATCGGACTGATCGTTGCGATCGCGGCTGCTGACCACCACCAATTCGTCGGTCGCACTTAAACCACCAATCCCTTGGCTAGGGACAGGAAAAGACCACTCGAGAACCGCTTGAAATGCCCCGTCAGGGATTCCTTTTCCGGATCCATTGCGTTGGTCACCACGAAACTGCGACCAACCCAAACCAATCGCCGATTCAGTTACTTTTTTTTTAAGTCACCCTTGGCGGAAGTGGCTGGAACGTAACTGAGGAAGCCAGTTTTTGTTTCCATCGCTAAGAGCATCTCGGGCTGTTCCTTCATGCTTGTTAAACAATCGGTTAGCAGCTTTTTCGTAACGGTGGAAAGAGAATCGCTAAGGAAAGCGGAAATGAAAGGAACTTCGTCCGTTTCCCCAATGACGCGTAAGTCCCCTTTTTTGATCGACCCGCAACCTTCCAGCAAAGGGGCCGCGTAGGAGCTGATAACAGCAACCTGTTTCGCAGACTCGGGAGCTGCGAGCAGCTGTTTGGCGGCAAGCGAACAGCTAGCGGCCTCTTTTCCAAAGGTTACCTTCAATTCAAGATCGTCCAGGGTTGCTTTTGGGCTGCTGTTTTTTTCTTCGCAGTCCTCTGGACCGAGCAACATTTCGTAATTGTCGATATCCAAAAGTGAGGCCGCCATCGAGTTTTGTCGAACGACAAACAGGCCTCGCTGGTTTGGGCTTCCCTTTTTGTCCGTTAGGCTTGCAACGGGTTCGAATGCTTTATGGATCTCTTTCGATTCGTGACGAATTACGGAATCTTTACCAATCACAAGATCCGCTTTTCCTGCTGCATCGCCATCGATCGCCACTTCTAAGGATTCGGACCATACCACCCGAAACGTTTTACCTGTCTTGTGCGCCAAGTAATCTGCCAACGCCTCATACTTTCGCTGGGCGTATCCTTGGACGCAATCACAAGCCAAGGGGCCTGCCATCGGGTCCATCACGATAACCGTAAAATCAGCTTGATCGGGGCCATAGGGTGGAACCGAAAACGCCGTTCTTGGAAATGCGATCGAGCAGAAAACGGCTGCAATAAGGAATGGCAAACGATAGCGAATCATAGAAACCTACTCCGAAGTCTTTTTGGTGCGATGGTAGATCAAAGGTTTGCTGGACACGGTCTCATCAGAGGAGCGGCTCCCCTTGCCCTTGTAGGGC
>CAITIF010000250.1 GCA_903892365.1 uncultured Pirellula sp.
GGCAATCAAATTGAACATCGGTACAAAAGCTTCGATCGAGGCGTGAAGGCCAATTCCTTTACTTTGAAGCCACGAAGCCAAAGTGGTTTTTTGTCGAGTCCATTTGGGTTTGGGCCAACCAAATCCCGATTCGATCGCGAAGTCACACATCTTTTGCAAAACCTGAAAGGACAGGTCCGGGCAAGGCAATTCCGGCATGGCGGTTCGCGTGTTCAGGTCCGAATATTCGGGATCGTCGCGCCAGTACTCTTTGTAAACAGAAATTTGGGACGCAAAAGCCTCGCCCAATGCTCCCCAGGCCGAATCGTTGCTTTGGCTCACGTTGCCATTGCCATCTTCTTTTCCAGCGGGCTGCGACGTGGACGAACCCTTTGGATCGGCTGCGTTGCTAGTACTGTAGACATGTTTTTCCAGAGCAGCTTGAATCGCTTTCGCGGTCTGCATGGAGGTAACGCGATCCCGAGGAGTTAGGTGATAGGTTTGGCCGTGAAGTTTCAAAGTTGAGATAACTTTCGCCATGCAAGCCGAGACCCATTCTACGGGGACGAAATTTTTGGTTTCACTTCCCTCAAGCCCTAACGCTCGCAACATGGCCTGGACCGGGACTTTGTTGCTGGAACCAGACGACTCATCGCCTGTTAGTTTCTGAAGGCTCAACAAAGCGTGCATGGCCTTCAACGGGGCATAAAAACCATGATAAGTGCTTGTGTAGCCGTTAGTGGAATCGCCAACGATGATCGCTGGTCGGAACACGGTTAACGATCGAAATCCAGCTTCGCGCATTGCAATTTCTGCCGCACACTTACTAGCTTCGTACTCGTTGGCAAAGGCCTGTCCTAGATCCAGTTCTGATTCCAAAATCAGTCCGGTTCGCAACCCTGCAACATAGGCCGTCGAAACATGGTGCACTTCCTTGATTCCAGTTTTCTTACACAAATCAATCGCGTACTGCACACCGGTCAGATTCGAACGCCATGGTTCGCCATCTTCACGACCGGATTCAAACGTTAGGCTCGCTGCGTTATTCAGAAGTGAAGTACAATTCTGTGAGATCCATTTTATTTCTTGATCATCGAGACCAAAATAAGGTGCGGTGATATCCCCTTCCAAAACAACAGGTCGAGGTAGTAATCGCCCTAACTGGCGTTCCCAGTACGCCATAATACGCTCGATTCGGTCCAACGCAGAAGCGTCGCGTTGGCTTCGGGCGACAACACAAACGTTGACGCCAGCAAGAGTTAGATCACGAAGCAGGTATTCTCCGAGAAGCCCTGTGGCCCCCGTCATCAGCAAGTAGCTCATCAAGTGTCTTAATCTGGAGTAGGAAAACAAGTGAAAGGTAGTCTGGAAACTCCATCTTCTGACTCTGGCGAATGATAACTAAGGAAATAACATGCTGCCTAGGGTTTTCCTGAAAAATCTAACTCCTTTGATTTAGAGCACCAGAACTTTCGTAAAGGGATCGATCCGATTTTCGCTCAGTCTGAAAAAATTCGAAAAGTCGTGGTCTTAGGGGCGGGCCGATGCGGACGTCAGATCCTTCATTGTCTTTGCGAAGCTGGTTACCATCCCGTGGCCTTCGAGCAAGATGAGCCAAGGCTTGCGATTTCACGCGCCCTTTATGAGAGCCAAGAATTTCCAGCATTGAGCACCGGACGAGGTTTTCCAACGGATCGCCCCCGCGTTCAATGGTCAACGAGCATGGAAACGATTGCGGCAGCGGACTTGATCATCGAGTCCATTGTCGAAGACTTGCCAGTGAAACGGAGCCTGGTAACTGAGATCGGTCGGGTCTGTTCCAAGGAAGCGATTCTTACGACCAACTCTTCCTACTTTCTGCCGTCCGCTGTCTTCCAGGGAGTGCCTCATCCGGAACGGATTGCCAGTCTGCATTTTCATGTTCCCCCTTGGTTTGCGACAGCGGTGGATATCATGCCAACCATGCGAACAAGTCCTGAGACCATGGATGCGTTGGAGCATTTTGTGGAGTCGATAGGCCTGACACCGATCCGACTTCTGCGAGAATTCCCGGGCTATGTATTTAATAGCTTGCTTCATCCCTTGTTGGTCAAATCATTAGAACTTGCACATCGCGGAGTTGCTTCGCCGGAAACTGTGGATCTCGCTTGGCGAGCGGTTACAGGAATGCCCACCGGCCCGTTTGGCATGATGCAGCAAATTGGCATCTCGACGCTCAGTACCATTCTGGACCGAGCGCTTTCGATTTATCAAGACGAAGGAACTCGGCGAGCGCGAGCGTTTCTCGAACAGTGGTCAGGAACTCTGGAGACCTCAACGGATCCGCCAGCTCCGCTTGTACCCATCCAACTTCCATCGCGAATTTCGTCGCCTAGAAATCAAACCTGCGAATCTACTTTTGAACCATTCCGACTGGGATGGAAAGAATGGAAGACACCGCCCATTGCAACGCCGCTATTCACCGATTCTGATCCGTTGCACAACAGTTCCGTTCAGGCTGGGGGATTCCAAGTTCTCGGTTCATCTTTGTTTTCTCGAGAACTTTCCAAAGAGCTCCATAGCAA
>CAITIF010000251.1 GCA_903892365.1 uncultured Pirellula sp.
ATCGCTTGCTGAGTCCAAAATCTGGCGGAAATCAAAAGCCCACCAAAAACAAACGGCCAACTGGAATCCAGTGACCGTTACTATTCGCTACATCGCGAACCGTGTCTCAGCACAATGTCTGTGTAATTCAGCTGAAAGTATGGTAAACGCATGCAAGGATCACAAGCCCAAACACACTTCAGCCCCGTATCTAACTTGGCTGCGGCATTTTGGTCGCACCAAAACGCCAAGCCCCAACCTAGATTGACGCGGCCAACCGAAGTCGTTTTTCGTTCGCTTGAGCCTGAGACGCTTGCCGATTACTGCCCTACCAAAAAGCTCGGCTCGCGTCCAATGGCACTCACTTTGTTCGAAATGAGCCGCGGGCGATAGCCGCGACAAACGTATTTGGCAGGGAAACCGTAACGCGGCTAGCGCCCGCGGCTCAGTAATTTGCTTGCGCAAACTACAAAGTGAGTGCCATTTGGCTACCGCCTATGGCTCATTTTTGTCGGGCTCGAAAGGGTTATCGGCTCAAACGGTGCCACCCACCGAACGATTCTGCTTGTTGAATTATGAACACATGATGCCGGACGGTTTTGCGATCCACTTCGAATTTCGGCATTCTTTGATTCGAAAACCCAGGTTCTTTTCGGTGCAGCGAGATCCTGCAGCAGCAAAGATGGGGACTGGCGGAAGCGATCACCCCAAGGAAAACAGCTCGTTCGATCGATCGACCTGCGGTAGCAGAAACCGGGCCCAAACTAGAATGTTGATTTAGTAAACACTCAGGGATGAAACTCCAGCTTTGCGTGGCCCGCTTTTGCCTGCATGGTTTTGCGCCGACATTGCGGGTTTGCCCCTTGCCGAAACCACCCGAGGTTATCTATCCTAGTGCTGTCGATATTGAGCGAATGCTTGTATTAGGCATTGCTCCTGAATCCTTCAGCGAATCCTATATGACCGAGCCTCGGCCTCGTGCTTCCAAGGCGATAGCAACACTCAAAAGTGCCCGCCCAAAGATTCTCCCTTCACTCCTTCTTTGCGATTTCGCCAATTTGGAGCGAGAAGTGCGTTCACTTGAAGATGCGGGAGTCGAATGTTTGCATCTTGACGTGATGGATGGGCACTTCGTCCCAAACATGTCGTACGGCATGCCGATCGTCGAGTCGCTCCGAAAAATCACGAAGCTTGTTCTAGACGTTCATCTCATGATCAGCGATCCGGTTCAGTATGCACCTCAGTTTGCTAACGTGGGTGCAGACTGCATCACCTTCCATTTGGAAGCTTTGCGTGAACCGCAGGATCTTCTCGCCAAATTGAAGGGATTGGACGTTGCGGCTGGCGTCGCAATTAATCCGAACAGCGATTTTGCGGCGTTGTTGCCTCATGTGCCGTTCTGCGATTTGGTTTTGGTCATGAGCGTGCAGGCGGGTTTTGGTGGCCAGTCCTTCAATTCGGTTGCAGTCGATAGGCTTCGGCAGTTGCGAACTCAGTTCGGCCCCGATCTGCTTTTGGAAGTGGATGGTGGCGTGAATGAGTCGACGATTGGTCAGTGTACCGGTAGTGGAGCGGACTTGCTCGTGGTGGGTTCCGCTCTTTTTCGCCAGGCAAACTATGTGGATGCCATGGCGCGTTTGAATGCTGCGATCGTCCCAGCCAATTGCTGATTCGGTCGTTTGCTGTCACTCCTTGGATTATTTTTATGTGTCAGATTGTAGTCGTACGGCCGGGTTCCACCCTTTTTGATGACCAAGAGCGTATCAAAGGCTGTTTAGACATGCCTCTCTCGGAAGCGGGCATCGAACAGGTGCACAAGGTTGCGGACGAGATGGCGAAATTATCGTTATCGATGATTTATGCTGCCCCTTGCGAATCCGCGCAAAGCACAGCAAAGGGTATTTCAGACCAAACCAAGACGAAGTGGAAGGTGTGCGATTGCTTTCGCAACCTGGACCACGGCCTATGGCAAGGCAAGCTGATCGACGAAGTGAAGCGTCAGCAACCTCGCCTTTTCAAACAACTTCAAGACAATCCACGAGCTTTTTGCCCACCGGGTGGCGAAACGGTCGCGGAAGCGGAAGCTCGCGTTGAGAAGATGTTGGTCAAACTCTGCAAGAAGCATGCAGACGAAACCTTTGCGATCGTGATTCCGGAACCCATGGCTTCCCTGGTTGCAAGCAAATTAAAGGCTACTGACTTGCAAGACGTTTGGAAGTCGGAGCAAGATACGGGTGGCTGGGAAATGATTGATTCGGAATCCCACGATACCCTGCTATCGCCCCAGTCGAATCATGAATCGCACGTTGACCTCTCGTCATCACTCTCTTCTCATTTACCTTCCTCACATCAAGCAAGCTCGAAGGAAGGCAGCTATGATGTGGCGAAGAATGGTTTGCGAGCGAATTCTCGCGACGGGCAATCAGCTGCAGTTGCCATGCCTTATTTTGGACTTTAGATAGACTTGAATTGACATGACAGGTACACAAGAAATTCCAACTGAATCTAGCCCTAACACGAAGCGTGGAATTCCTGAGGGGCTATGGATTAAATGTCCGGGTTGCGGTGATTCGATCTACCGGAAAGAGATTGAACGCAATCTGAACGTCTGCCCGAAGTGCAAATATCACATGTACGTCTCGGCTCGCGACCGAATGGTCCAATTGTTGGATGAAGGGACGTTTGACATTTGCGATGAAGACGTCATGCCGACCGATCCTCTCTCCTTTTCAGACAAGAAAAAATACTCGGAGAGGCTTGTTGCCGAGCAGGCTCGTACGGGTCTCAGCGATGCTGCTTTGTGTGGAACTGGCATGATTCGGGCGCGGCGAGTCGCAATTGCGGTCACCGATTCCGCCTTCATCATGGGCAGCATGGGCTCGGTCGTTGGCGAACGCCTGACGCGGCTTATTGAACGAGCCACCAAGCACTCGCTCCCATTGATCATCGTCAGCGGATCCGGCGGGGGGGCCAGAATGCACGAAGGGATTCTATCCTTGATGCAGATGGCAAAGGTCTCTGCGGCCCTTGCTCGTTACCACGCCAACGGTGGACTTTACATTAGCGTGCTTACCAACCCAACCATGGGTGGAGTCGCTGCGAGCTTTGCGAGCCTTGGCGATATGGTTTTTGCTGAGCCCAAGGCACTGATTGGCTTCGCTGGCCCCAGAACCATCAAAGCCACTTTGAAGATTGAATTGCCCATCGGTTTCCAAACCAGTGAATTCCTGTTGGAACATGGCTACATCGATCGCATCGTGGATCGATGGCGATTGAAGACGGAAATCGCAGCAGTGATTGACTATTGCGGTAAACGCTAAGCGGCACGATTCTGCATTCCTTGTTCGAAATTCGAGATCGATTTCGAAACAATAAATCAAAAAGCCGCAACGATCAGACTTGTGTCCGCGTTTTAAACGGGCTCAAACTGCATCTCAAAGGTTTGGGCTACAGCTTGATTGGTAACCTTGCCTCGGTGGATGTTCAGCGATTCACGCAGCGGCTTCGATTCGGAAATACTCGAATCGATCCCCTTCTCAGCAATATGAACGACCCAAGGTAAAGTCACATTGCACAATGCAAAAGTGCTGGTACGTCCTACCGCCCCCGGCATGTTCGTTACACAGTAATGAACCACGTCATCCACGACATAGGTTGGTTGACGGTGTGTCGTTGGGCGACTGGTTTCAATGCATCCGCCTTGATCGATGGCAACGTCAATGATAACGCTCCCTGGCTTCATCAGCTTAAGATCGTCTTTCTTGACCAGATACGGCGCTCTAGCGCCAGGGATCAGAACCGAGCCAATCACCAAGTCAGCCCGTCGCAGTTGCTCGCGAATCGTATGCCGATCGCTGAACAGTGCATTCACATTAGGCGGCATCACATCATCCAAATAACGAAGCCGATCCAAGTTCACATCCAAGATGGCCACGTCCGCGCGAAAACCTGCCGCGATCCTGGCCGCGTTTGTTCCCACGACACCACCACCCAGAATGGTGATATGTGCGGGAGCCACACCAGGCACTCCACCTAACAGAATACCTCGACCCATCTGAGGTCGCTCGAGATACTTTGCCCCCTCTTGAATGCTCATGCGTCCGGCGACTTCGCTCATAGGAGTCAGAAGCGGCAACCTTCCTTGGGCATCGCGAAGGGTTTCGTAGGCGAGGCAGCTAGCCCCTGATCCGACCATGGCTTCCGTCAATTCGCGATCTGCAGCAAAGTGAAAATAGGTGAATAGGGTTTGCCCCTTTCGAATCAATGCGAATTCGGAACGCATCGGCTCCTTGACCTTCACGATCAGATCCGCTTTTGAAAAAACTTCTTCGCCCGATGCGACAAGCTCGGCGCCCGCTTGAAGGTAGTCATGATCGGCGAGTCCGGATCCCATGCCTGCACCAGCTTGGACCACAACTTGATGGCCACGAGAAACCAATTCCTCTACGCCAACGGGAAGCATCGCAACGCGATATTCATCTTCTTTGACTTCCTTGGGAACACCAACAATCATCGCGACCTCATCAACGTAGAAAGAACAGTTCAAGAAAAAGAATCGGGGACATTATTACCGAATAGGCAAGCCTGGATAGCAAGCCGATTGCGAATTTAGTTCAACGGTTGCACTTGGAGACGGGCAATCGCTGGAGCAGGCTGGCCTTTGCTCGAAACAAGTGCGACAATTTCGCCCGAGCTGGATTGTTCGACCTTCAGCAGAACCACGGCGGAGAATACGTCACTTCCGCGAAAGTATTGAATCGGCTCAAAGACGATGGTTTTGTTCTCATTCGCTATTTTGTGACGAAGGTCTTTTGTCCGAATCGATTCCACCCCTAGGTTTTTAGGGATTTGAACTTCGATAGCAACTTGCTGGTGCGGCTGATTGCGAAGACTCTCTACGCGAATCTCATAGGTTGCAACTTCCCCCAACTTGACGGCGTTGCTTATAGGAACCACGCTGATTTTGAGCTGCTTTTCTTGTCCATCCGGATTCGAAATCTCCGGTCTTCCTGCGCTGACCCCGCCGACGGGATTGCCAAGGTTGTTGTTGGGAAGAACGTCACCGCTGGATGGCGGCGTGGCCGATCCGGGAGCCGCATTTCCGATCCCGATAGAAAACGTTTGGTTATCGCTGAGTCCATTCGTTTCGACTCGAAGACGGATGTTCGCAGGCAGAGCGACCGCCACCCCTTGAAACATGCCTTCAAATTCTAGGTTTCCGCCAGGGGCTATTTGACCAATGGTCCACCGACCAAGCTGGCGTTCTGCCTCGTATTGGCCGTTTTGGCTCAGTCCTCTCGCCACGAGCGAAGGATCGTGTTGGATCGAAACAACCACATTGCTTAACGGGACCGCACCAGTGTTTGAAACGATCCAAGTTATTTTGAACTCCGAACCTACAGGAATATTCCTTTCGACAGGAACGTTTCCGAGTCGTAAAGCAACTCCTGGCGTCTTGGGTGTTGCCGGAATACCTTGAACACTAGATCTCGCTGACGAGAGAACTTGGTTTAGAGTTCGAGCTTCTGCGGTAACAACAAGCTCCCCTTCCTGCTGAACGATGAACACAGCACCCAAAGTGCGAGTCTGCCCGGGTG
>CAITIF010000252.1 GCA_903892365.1 uncultured Pirellula sp.
CAGCGCGAACGAGCTGAACAAGTCAATTCATCAAACTTTTCGGGAAGATCAGATCTATCGCATCGATCACTATTTGGGAAAAGAAACCGTTCAGAACATGTTGGTGTTGCGATTTGGCAACACTATTTTCGAACCCATCTGGAACCGCAACTATATTGATCACGTGCAGATTACCGTTGCGGAAGAAGTGAAAGTTGGTCGTCGAGGTGATTACTACGATAAGGCCGGTATCCTTCGGGACATGTTTCAAAACCACATCTTTCAATTGATGATGATGACGGCCATGGAAGCGCCGGTTCGATTCACGGGCGAAATGGTGCGCGACGAAAAAGTAAAAGTGCTTCAAGCCGTTCGGCCATATAAGGGAAGCGATTTCGCAGAATATGGTGTGCGAGGTCAATACGCCGGCTATTCGGATGAACAAGGGATTCCAGACGAAAGTACCACCGAGACATTTGCCGCCTTCAAATTGTTCATTGATAACTGGCGATGGAAGGGTGTTCCGTTTTACCTACGTAGCGGCAAGGCCATGAGCTGTCGGACCACACAGATCGTGATACAGTTTCGCGAACCACCGCATATGCTTTTTGGCGATCAAAAATCTTTTCGCCCCGAAGCCAATCGGCTTGTTATTCAGATTCAACCCGCCGAAGGAATCCAGTTGGACTTCCAATCGAAAGTTCCTGACTCTGATATGAAAATGCGATTGAGCAATCTAGATTTTCGTTTCGACTCAAGCGGAAAGGAACTTCCCGATGCTTACCAGCGGCTTCTGTTGGATGCGATCGTAGGTGACCCAAGCTTGTTTGCACGAAGCGATGAAGTCGAACAAGCTTGGCGCATCATCGACCCGATTATTTCTGCCTGGAAGAGTCCCGCAGCACCGTCGCTTTATCCTTACGCACCAGGTATGTGGGGGCCTGAACAAGCAACGGAATGGATGGAAGCGCAAGGCCGATCTTGGTTTGATGTTTGCCCTGTTATTTAGGAAATCAACGATTCCTTGAAGTGATTCATGGGCGCAAGGCCTGATCTCGTCCGCTGTTTCGGGCTTCCGATGAGCTTGTCCCAGATGGCAGTGATGACGCGGAACCCCTCGTTGGTGGCTTAGTGGATTCGTGTTTTGCCTTGGATTTGTTATCGGGTATAATCAAGGGGTCCTGTATCCCGCCGAACCCCCCGCCTTTATCCTGACCACCTTCCATGGTTGGTTATCCTTTCAACAATAGGCCCTCACGGTACAGCCCTTTCCCGGGTTACTTTGTTCCGCGACCTGATTGAATCCATGATAAAAATGCTAAACAGCGACTTTACTAACCGCGAGAAGGCATATTGTTTCTTCTCCAGAAGACCGCGTTTGGGTTGGTTGCCATGCCTTTTGACGGTCTTGCCACTATTCCTGGTTGTTTCGCCCGCAGGGGCGCAAGAGGCGAAAGATCGAGCTGCCGTGTTGGAACGCGGGGCTGCAATCTACCGCGACAGCTGTGCCAGTTGTCATGGCGATTCGGGTCAGGGTGTTGCTTCGGCATACGCAAACCCCTTAAGTGGCGATTCCACAGTAGGGGAGTTGACGCAGTTAATCGAAGCAACGATGCCGGAAGGTGAGCCCGAAAAATGCGTTGGCCCGGATGCGGCTGCGGTTGCTGCCTATGTTCACGAGCAGTTTTATGGGCCGGCGGCGCAAGTGAGAAATCGTCCGCCGCGGGCGATGTTGGCTCGTCTAACAGCCAATCAGTTGCGTCAGAGTCTCGCAGATGTGTACGCCCATTTCGCGGGCATGGCGGAGTCTACTGACGATCGAGGCGTTTATGGGATGTACTTCGATGGAACGAATCAAAAAGAAGAGCATAAGAAAATCAAGCGAGTCGATCCGATTCTTCAGTTCGACTTTGGCCATGCAGGACCCGGCGAATCCATCACGCCAGATTCGTTTTCCATTGTTTGGGAAGGGAGTCTTTTGGCGGATCACACCGGACGTTATGAAATTGTGGTTCGCAGTTCCTGTTCATTCAAGATGGACTTCGGGCGCGGCGAGAGAGTTTTCATCGACAATCACGTTCAGTCTGGTGACAAAACCGAGTTTCGTAAGTCGATCATTTTGACGGCTGGTCGGGTCTATCCGTTTCGAATTGACTTTGTACAACGCAAACGCAAAACCGAAATTCCACCGGCGAACATTTCTCTATCCTGGGTTCCGCCGCACGGTATCGAGGAAATCATTCCTACTCGCGCTTTGGTTCCTCGGATGGGAAACGGTGTGTTTCCGTTGCAGAGCACACTTCCGCCGG
>CAITIF010000253.1 GCA_903892365.1 uncultured Pirellula sp.
CCATAACGCCTGGTTTCGCATTGTTTGGAATCGCAGTAGTAGAGTCCATAATGACCGGCGGTACAATCTCTTGCGAATCCGTGGGCTGCCCCCATTCCATCGAGCCTTCTTGCGGCATAATCATGTCGGTGGTTGGCTGAAATCCGTACGCCTCCGAGGTAATCGGTCCTGGATCGACCCATATGTTGTCGGAATCGACTCGAATCGTTCCCAAGTCTTGATCCAGGTTTCTGCGCTGAGCCTCATAGAATACCCACACACCGAGAAAGGTATTTTGAGCGGTTAGCAGATCCTGCAACGCGGACACACTGTCCCGAGCTGCCGTCGGGCCAGAAGCAAGGCTCAGTGTTTCACGAATCTGGCGCAAGTCTTCGTTAATGGTGATTTGCTGCGCTGCGATTCGAACCGCATAGCGTTGCAATTCAAAGTTATATTGGTTGTACCGGATGTTTCGTAATTCGGAACGCAAAGTTTGCCAAACACCATCTTCGAAACGATAGTAGTTCCGTTTCGCTTGCTGGTACTCGATAAGCACTTGCCGATACTGGTTGCGTTCTTGCATTCTGGTCAACGGAGAATCCCATTGGAAACCAGCTCGCAATCGCCCGGTTCGATTGTTCAACGAGAACGGATTGTCATTGGCGTTTTGGATATCGCCCGAAAAAACAAGATCGAGCGAACTCTCTAAATTGTCCGCGACCACTTCGATGGCTCGCCATGAGTCGACCAAGGATGCACGGCTGTTCATCCAGTCCAAGCGATTGACACGAGCGATCTCCACTGCCTCTTCTGGCTGAATGTCGACTTGTGGCAACATCACGCTTTCAATTCTCGCTCTCGCTTGCACTACTTGTAGGGCTAAAACATCTTCTGCAAATTCGGCCAGCAAACTTTGGCTTGGAAGAATCGCTTTATCCCTCATCGTTTCGAATAAATCACGAGGGTTCGCTTCGCCCTTTTGCGCCAAGATAGCTTCCAAGTTCAGATCCAGCGTCTTAAGCTTCTCCTCTTTCTCTCGAAAACGATTTTCGATCTTGTCCAACTCTGCTGTCAGCACTGATGGCAGCGACTTGATCTGGCCAGAATCAAGTAGTGCGATGTCGAGCGATTCCGTCGGAAGCAATGAACAAACCTGACCTCGTTCTTTTTGATAAACTTCACGAAGCCGACTTAGCTCTTGTTCGCGTTGCCCGACAACACTGGATAGCCTGACGATATCCGCTCGGACATCTGAAAAATCGTATCCTAGCAACGTTCGTCGCAATGACTCAATGCTATCGATACGATTGCGAATTTCGCTAACCGCATCTGCAACCTCTGCGTTCCATGGCAGCTCGCGAAACTTGCTTCCCGATTGCTCGTCGAGTTTAGGAGGACTCAGTTCCAGCAGTCTTCCATTGCTATTACCGATCGAATCGCGTAACTCACTCACTCTTGATCGACGATCACGCAAGTCTTGACTGATCAAATTGAATTGATCCAAGATTGGGTCCTTGATCTCCACACAGACATAGGGCGGCAACCCGAGCGTTCCTTTAAAGTTATCTAGTGTTTGTTCGTAGTTGAATCTTAGCTGAAGGAGCGTTGCTTGCGATGAAATCAAAGCCTGTCTCGCCTGAGCTACTTGTAACTGCTGACTTGGAATAGAATCCTGAGTCGCAGGAATAATCGTCAGCTGTTCTCGAAGTGTATCTTCAAATCGCGCAAGATTGTCTTTCAATCGAGCTACGTTCTCTTCGGCGTTTCGAATCTGCAATTGATTTTGGACCAAACCCAAAAACCCGCCAACAGATGGAACTCCTCCTCCACCGCCAAAGCCAGCGGCGTTGTTGGATTGAACATTGCCAACGGTTCCGAATCCACCACCCAGCCCCGTAAAACCTTGCAATCCAGCACCACCAAACAAACCACCTCGTCGGGTGGGCCCCGGTTCAGCGTTTCGTCCCACCGTTACCGTGGTGTAGAAACCTGTTCGATAGCGTTCGAAAGCACGAACGTTATACAACAATGTACGTTCTGCTAGGGTCAAACGTTCCATGACAACATCTCGTCCACCACCGCGTAGCAACGGCTGGATCAGACTAAAGTCGATCAGGCTTGATGCCGTTTGAGTATCAGGACCTGCGAGCTGCCATGTCATGGAGTTCGCGAACCCGACGATCATCTCGGCCCCATTGGTGAATTGGCGTTGCAAGGCGATACTGCGTGCACCTGGGGAGAAGGTCCCGGTACTGATAGTGGATCGGCTTTCCCCGCCCGCTCCCCGTCGCAAGGCTCCATCGGCCGTGTAGGCTGCGCTGTAACCAGCAAACAGCTGATTTCCCAAGAAGAATCGCTCGGTGCTGACATCCAACGCGGAAAGATAAAGCGTTTCTATTTCGCTTTGATAGTTGGTGTTGTGCAACACTGCGGTTCTTACGGCCATGTCCGCATCAAGAACCAAAACACCTCGCGCATCCAGCGGCAAGTATTGCCACCAAATAGGATTTTCTGCAGTATTTGTCTTTCCGTTCACATCCCACAATGGATAGTGCTTTTTCCCATTCAGCACCTTCATGTACCCGTGCGACACACCGTCGTCTTCTGGCATGGGAGGGCGGTCAGGATTGAAGGGGTCGAACATACGAGATGCCCGATCCATTTGCACACTCGGCACTCCAGGCGCGCATGCGTCTTGCACCTTCTCACCGATCAGATTCGTAACTTCCTGATCCGCGCGATTTCGGTAATGGGCTCGATTACATCCGGATTCGCTTGCCAAGACCTGAATGGTCAAAACGCTAAGGCAAGAAATACGCAATAGGTTGCGAAGACGGTTACGTCGCTTATTCGAAGCTTGCATATCTGACTCACCGCTCAACAAAAGATGCTTAATAAAAACGAGTTCTCTGTGTCTTTCGGCTTTTGCCGATCCTGTCGATGATTCCCGTAATACCAGCTCTACACGATTTACGGATTCTTCCTGGGTTGACTGTCTTTCCAGCAACACCAGAACGCCCTAGATTAACAGGCGGATTAGAAAGCTAAACGGACCGATTCAATCGTTGCCGGCTTATTGGGCCGGAAGCGACAGTCGAAAAAGCCCCCGGTTTTCGTTCCGAATAGGCAGATCACTTGCAGATACTTCGATCTGATAATCGCCGGCTTCTCTCCAACGAAGCTCGATCAACTTCCATTCGAATTCCTCGCCAATCAATTTCGCAGACGAGAAAATGTTCTCCACAATCCTGACTTCGAAACTGGGGGTCGTGACCGAGGGTGACCTATCGACTGGTTGAATGCTCAACGGAACCTGGACTTTCCCTTGGTTATGAATCTCAATGAGAAATCGATGCGTTCGGTCGGGAGATAAATGCCCCAGATCAATGCGAGGATGAACTTGGATCTGCGATTTTGCATCGATCGTTACGGCGCATAGCACCAACGGATCGACGGCTTTTCGAAGTTGATCGATATCCGTTGCGAGCAACAGCGACCGCATGCTCGCTAGATCATGCGATTTGCTGGACGCAAAGGGGGCCAGCATCAGTAAATCATCCGCTTGCTCACTTACGGAAATCGATAGCTTCTTTGTTTGTTTGCGGGCTTTGGTTCGCCTGTCGATCAGTCGTTCGTAGCGGCGAATCGATTCGTCCGTATACTCAATCGCTTCCTGACGCTGGGCATCGTTTCCAAAGACCCCCTTCAATCGAATATCCCGAATGTGCAATCGCATGCGGTTGATCCACTCGCGGGCAGCATCTTCGCGAAACACCGGCTCATGGTCTACATGAACGTAGATTGCACTGGTATGCGCAATGTCCGGTTGCCAAATTGCATTCCACTGATCGCTTCGGGAGCATCTTGCAACCACCCAGCGACTTCGATCGGCTGGCAAACGAAGCTCGATAGTCGCCTCTTGTTCTTCGGTTGAGATTTCTTTCAGCACCTCCCCATTGGATATCAATTGCAAGCGGCCGATCGGAAACCGCGATAGAGCTTTCAGAGAAACTGTCAGAAGCTCATCTTTTTTTACCGAAACAACATCGCCCACTTGCTTCGAGTTGACAGTAAGAAACAGTAATGGTCCAGAAGTGGTAAAGGTTCGGCCGCGTCGGATTCCATCGATCCACTTCTCGTAACGAAAGTCTCCGTCAACCTTCACGTACGCTCGCGCACAACCAGCGATGCGAGCGGGGTGATCGCTACCATTGGTCAGCGGCAACTGAAACCCGCAATCCAACAAACGATAATAGTCGTCGGGCTCGATTTGATCGAGCGAGTCGGTTAATGCATGGATTGCATTCAGAGGAAGTTCGTGATTGGCACCAATCCCATGAGCCTCAATGCTGATGGCCCCTTGTTCCCGGGCTTGAAGAATCGCGGGCTTGTTGATCGGATAATCCAAGGAGTCATCACCGGCGATCTGAGGCCCGGTGCCGATCGGTAAGACTAGCCATTTCAAGTTCAAAAAACACAAGTGGCCATAAAGGTTTTGGTTGCGATACTCTTCGGCCATCTCCAAATGGTAGTTTTCATCGCACAATCTTTGGATCGGTCCAACAGGAGCCTGGGAAGGTTTGATAAAAGCGTCGACATTCGTACGATGAAGCAGCGTAAGATTGTTGGCGACACGCAAATCTTCGGCTCTCTGTACCCAAGCGAGGTCATCGATGGGCAAGTCCACGTTCCAAGCGTTGGTAACCCAATGAATGTGTGTATCCCCGCTGATCCATCCCTCTTTCTTCATATCAACAAAACGACCAGAAGACAAACTCAGATCCCGAGTCTCGCCAGCTTTTAGGTCAACAGCTAGGTGCTCCAGCCGATGCTCAAAACCACGTTCGAGCGTCACCACGGTTGGCCCCGGCGGCAGATCCATCTCGAAGGAACCATCCGCATAGAAGAATGGAACTTGATACGCTCGTGGGACCGTAAACAACAACAAAGGTTTTTCTGTGAAGGAGCGATTGGCTGCGAATGGACCGGAATGACGATATTGATGATCGCTGCCTTCCACCCAAACTCGTGCAGCCGTGGGTAAATTCAGGTCTTTGTCGCTCAATTGCACTCGGATTCGAGCCGGTTCGAGCTGTTGAACGGCCAATGGAAATCCATGAGTGACGGCACTGGATTTCAATTCAATCTTCGCATTGGGCTTATCCGCATTCAGGGTCAGCATAAAAAACTGCCCTTTCAATGGCAAGACGGTCCATGGCACACTGTTTTGCAGCTGATTGTCAACGAAAATGGACAGATTTACGGCAGCTGCATCTTCGTTTTCAACCTCTAAGAGAACACGTCGAGGTAAGCCAGCAGCCACGCCGATGGGCGCAGGCGTATCCAAGGTCGATACCCCATGAACGCTCCACGAGCAACGGATCACCTGATGCAATTCACGGATCTTGGCATGCAACGAAGCACGTTGTCCCAATAGCTTTTCGAGTGGCAGAGCTTGAGGCACCTGAGTCGCGAAATGAAACTCCGCAAGCGCTTGATTGATAACGGCTGGCTGAATCGAGGTTGGACATTCCATGGCCAAAGACGTCAAGAATTCGAATTGAAAGTAGGCGAGCTGTCGGTCCAATTCCTCGACGGCCTGCCTGTTTGCAGCCAGTGTCGACGCGGTGGATACCTTCACTCCCTTCCGATGAAACTCAGGGGGATGAGCGTCAACCAGAGCCGTTTGGCCAACGGCTATCAACAAGAAGGCAATCGTTTGAAATCCAAGACTACATCGCGTCATTTTTCCAGTACCTTGAATGTCACAAGCACATCGCTTCGAAATCCCAGGTCTTGTGTGCCCTGGCCTGCGTTAAAGTTCAGGATCGCGGTTCGGATTCCTAAATCGCGACTCTTGATTCGCAGCGTTCGGATTTCAGTGTACTCCCCTGAAAGCGGCCGATCAGGTTGCAGTTCGATCTGGAGCCAACGATCTCGCGATGAATCTTGAGCTTCCGCAAGCAACTGCTCGGACTCAATGACCAACGGCGCTGTGATTCCAGCTGCATTCTCAATCTCGATCGAATAATCCTTCCATGTGCCTTGAACCAGCTCCATTGGGATCTCTTCGGCCGCCGCCTTGACTCTGGATTCCGGAGATATCGTGATCGTAATCAAAATCGGCGGCCTTCCTGGCTCGGTAAGGTTGCTTGCGGCATTGCTGCTTCCTGAATTGTTGCCCAAGCTGCCCGATGAAGTATCCAATGAGACTGCGTTTGTAGATGATCCTGGTGGAGTACATCCGAGCACACTGCAAACCAAGAACGCCGCAAAGGACAACAATCGAACAACGGCTTGCGACGAACGCTTATTCTTTGGTTTCATTGAGAATCCTTTGGTAGGTCTTTCTCGCATGTTCATAATCCTTGCGAGCTTGAGCTTGTTCGTCGGGCGCATATGTTTTTTGTTTCTCGAGCCAACATTGCTCCAGAGCGGCCAAACACCACTGTGCACTCGAGCGGATTTGGACGGGTTTGTCATCGATGCTGATCCAAATGGGATTGGTGTGAGCGGATGGGAAAATACGGGCAGCAACCCAACTGCTTCGGTCGACCTTGAGGCTTTCAAAACGAAGTTCGTTCTGCTTGCCATCTGCTTTGATCTTCTGGACTGCGACCGGATAGCCATTGACGATCAATTCGACATCCACCTCGGACCCGTCGGGCTTGAAGGATGCTGCCGTAAGTGAAAACGATCCATCCTGCTGTTTGGCAAAATCCATCAAGTGGCTTGTACCATCGCTTACGTAGCTTTCACCCCGCCGAAGCGCTTCGACCCAGCTATCGTAGTCCAAAACACCGTCTAGTTTGACGTAAACGCGTCCGATGCCCAGTCGTTCACCCGTCAGGCATGGGAAGTCGGTTTCACCGCTGGCCACGACGCGCGTTCCGCAATTGAGAACGTGGTACCAGATGTTCCATTCCGATTCGCGAGGTGTGTTCATGGTCGCAATAAAGTCTAGGGCCGGTTGCTTCTTTCCATCCGGACCATCGACTTCGTGAGTCACCTGCATAATGAACTCATTGGCTCCGATACCATCAAACGCCGGGATGTCAAAATTGGGTAACCGGTGGGGCCCATCTTCTCCTTCGATGCGACCTATGCTTCGTGTCAGTCCTGCTCCACTGTGCGCCGTTCCTGTTACAGCACCCTGCTGTTTAGCCCATCGAAGAGTATTCATGCCAAGTGTTGGCCAATGATGCTTCGAAGTCCCACCTGCAGGGATCTGCTGCCGTAGTTTGAGAAGGTTCAAGTGCCCTGATTGATGCGAACCAAATCCACTGACTTCGATATCGTACCGCAAAAGATAGGGATATCGGCTGACATCATCCGGCTTGCCACGGAAAAACTGCTTTTGAAAATCGAAGCATGGGCCCCACGTAAGGCAACAGCCAACTTTTACATCTTCGCCCATGATGTGTCGTAACATATCCTTTGGTAACACACCCTGCATCGGATTCTCGTAGTGCAAGCAACCAGCAGCATGAATATGATGATCGCCGCTCCAATAGCCATGCTGCGCCGTGTCGATCCATCGCTCCACTTGGTAGTTCAGCGTAACGGTTTGTTCGCCAACGTGCAGCGTTTGCATTTGAACAAGACTTTCAGGGCCATGCGAACACTTGACGGAGTAGGTTCCTTGAGGCAATCGGATGCTCTCTCCCGTTTCGCGATAGATTTGAGTTTGAAAGAAAAAATCAGGAGCTTGTCGTTTGGATTGATAAGGGTAAACCCGGCCCTGAGTATCGCGAATTTCAAATGCGGCCATGCAGGGTGAGCCATCTGCATCGGTCACCGCGAATCGCACCTCCGTGCTAGGAACCGTTCGTAGCTCGATTTCCGTACCGCTCCAAGAGCCACTTTCGCCGGCAGCGTATTCTAGATTGATCCAGTCGATACGGAATTTTCCTGGTCCTTGCAAGGGATCGATGCGAACACCTTTCAGCTCCCCTTCGACAGGGAATTCGATGGTATACTCGCGGTCACTACCCGGATCGAGCTGAAACACCATCTGGCGGCCACCATCGGGTTGCGGTATGGATTCCGTCCACCAAAAGACTTGCCCGACACCGGGTCCGTCTGGGCGTCCCCAAAATCGCAGGACCATTCGGCCACCTCGAGCTGACACAGGAGCCGAGAAAAAAGGATCGTCTCCGACAGCCTCCAAGTTCAGTGACTGATCGCGAACATTCATCTTGAGATCGTTCAGTTCGCCCCATCCGTCGGAATCTTGATCGAATCGCCATTGCCGAATGACAGACGAGTTTGCAGAACCGGTCACTCCTGCATTGAACTCCAGTCGAGCCTTTCGATTTCCGACTGTGGTAGAAGATATCTGGACGATACGGTACTCCAGTTCCAAGCCACTTAGGTTGGCATGGAGCGGCCTGCCATCGTACATGGACAGTGCCATCCAGCGATTTTCAATGTCATCTTGGGGCCCGTGAGGGATGGGTCGCGCGTTGGGGCTGTCCACGCGAAGCTTGGACTGAAGACCCGCTCGATTGACGACTTTCACTAACATCGCTCGCCAACCATTTTCAGCCACTTCCATGGGGGCGGCAGGGCTGACGGTTACTTCGCCGTCGGTTTGAATTTCCACAGCGGCAATGCACATCGGATCGAGCATACGTTGCACGCTCGCTGTAATTTCCGAATCGTTGGTCTCGCTCTTTAGGGCTGCAAGCATTGTCATTTGTTCCGCCGTGAAGGGCGATCCTAGGGACTGCATGGCTTCGGCAAGCCGACCCGTGATCAACAGCAACGGCTGAGCATCCACGCGATCGACAACCGGCAACTCGCCACCTTGAGCTTGCAAAGGGGCTGCACCCGGAATCGCGGCAATGCCAAAAACAAGCAACAAAACGAACGCATTCAAGACCTTGGTCATCGGATCACTTCCTTCGGGACATTGCAAACGAGATTTCAAACAAGATTGCGATTGCACCATTTCCATGGAATTCCATTGCGGAAACGGAGCTAACTTGTAGGATATCCCACAAGTTGACGTTCTGAAAGGGAGACGGAGCATGCAAACAGCAAAAGTGGTTGGCAAAGGCCGGCCGTTGTTGGTGGACCAAGTGATGGGTTTGTTGTCCGATTACATACAAAGGGAAAGGCTCCGTCCTGGAGATCGGTTGCCGAGCGAAGCGGACTTGGCGGAGCGAATGCAATGCAGCCGTAACGTTCTGCGTGAGGCCGTGGGGCGCATGACATCGTTAGGCTTGGTGGACGTTCGGCGGGGCAGTGGCATGTTTGTTGGAACGACAGACTCCGTTCGTTCTTGTGCGTTGTTGCTGCGATCTTCGTTAGCGATTTCCGTGAACGACTTGGTGGAGTTTACGGAGTTTCGGCGTGCTCTGGAGGGTTACGCCGCCCGCCAAGCTACCTCGAAAGCAACGGATGGTGAGCTTTCGGAACTCGACGCGATGGCAACGGCGATCGACGATCCGGACATAACGCGAGAAGAGAGTTTGAAGCGTGACTCCGCATTTCACTTAAGACTTATGGAGATCGGCGGGAATCGTTTGATGGCAACTATTCTGGAATCGCTGCTCGACTTCATGCAAGCGTCGATGGATTCGACTACGGCTACACCTCGCGATATCGATACCAGTCGTCAGCTACATGCGGCGATTATGGATGGCTTATTAAAACGCGATCCGATTGCGGCCGAAAATGCCATGGAATTCAATCGCCAGCATACGATCAACAGCTTAAGTCGTCCTGCGAAATCCCAGTAAATTTTTAGTCTATGTCCCACCACCTCTCACCACCCATCGACAGGCAACTTTCATGACGATTCGACGCCGTGAATTTCTAGCATCCATTTCGGCTGCGGTTGCAGCATCGGCTGCCTTGGCTCGCCAGGGGAACACCCATGAGGCTTTACGATCTTTTTTGCAACCGCATGTGCTGCAGCGAAGTTCGCTAGACCAGTTCCTGGATCCCAAGGCTCAGGTGTGGGCCCGGTTTGATCCTGAGCTTGGATACTTGCTCCGGAATGCATTCGTTCGCGATGGCGTCGATGGGTGCCACACGTTAGCTCGTTATCAGGAGACTGGCCAACGTCAGCAAGTCAATTTCCAGGATCAGCCCTGTCGAATACACACTTATGGCGACAGCTTTACCCAAGGGCATCAGGTCAGCGATGGCGAAACGTGGCAGGAGATATTGGCGGCACACTTTTGCGAACCGATAAAAAACTTTGGTGTTGGTGGCTTCGGTGTTTACCAAGCCTATCGCCGGCTGCTTCGGAGCGAAGCAACCGAACAATCGGCCAAGTACATCCTCTTCAATATCTGGGGGGATGATCACCTTCGGAGCGTTTATGCATGGCGATGGTTGGCCTTCCCTGACAATGCCCTTGCGTCGATGTCAGGAACTATGTTCCATGCCAATCCATGGGTCCATGCCCGTCTAGACGACCAAGGCGAATTACTGGATCGCGATAGCTTATGCCCGACAGAGGCCTCCCTTTATCAGTTGTGCGATCTCGATTTTCTGGTCGAAACATTCCGAGACGACGAGATTGCACACCTGTTGTTCGCTCAACGTACAGGTTCGATTCTCGATATCGAGACACTTGAAAAAGTAGCCGCCAAGTGCCAACGAAATATGCCTGACTTTTTCACGGCCAATGCAATTAAGGCCAGTGCAACGCAATTGCTCCATGCTTATGCAGTGCGCGTTGGTATGCTGATCATGGATCGTTTGCAGGCGCACTGTAAGCAGAACAATCAGGAGCTGATGGTCTTGCTGAGCTATCCAGTTGGGTCTGTTTGGCATGCCTGTAATCGAAGTCCCGCGGACGATCCAGACAACACGGATTGGCATCCGCAGGTTTTTAAGGATCATTTGAAGGAACGAGGAATTCCGCTGGTAGACAGTCTGCCGGCTCACGTTGCCGAATACGACACATTTAAACTCAGCGCCAAGCAGTATGTCGATCGTTACTACATTGGGCACTACAATCCGCAAGGAAATCATTTCTTTGCGTACGCCAACAAGGAATCGATCCGTAACTGGCTGAACCCACCACCGCCCGCATACAGAAACGATCAAGAGCCATTGATTCGGTTCAAAGGCTATCTTCCGGGGTGAGCAGCATTAAGATTTCAGTGAGCGTTTGTCTCTCGAACCAGCCCATTTTCGACAGACTTTTTTAGGAAGAAGAAAAGCGACGTTCGGGCTCGCCCCAGAATGTCGCAAATGGTTTGGAGTGCTAGTTGCATGCGCTAATAGACCGAGCTACGTTGCCTTTTGGCCTCGGCCGCTGCAAACTTGATCCGCCAGAAATCTTCTCACGCTTACGTCTGATGCAAACCTGGATCGCTCTATTCCGCGGAATCAATGTCGGCGGCCGAAACAAGATGCCGATGGCGGTTCTTGCTAGGACGCTCGAATCTGTAGGCTGCCTTTCCGTACGTACTTACATTCAGAGTGGCAATGTTGTCTTTGTGTCTTCTTTGAGATCCATGACTATCCTCACTAAAAGACTTGAAGACGCTACCGAGGCTCAGTTTGGTTTTCGACCAAATATTTTTCTCCTGAAGGATACTGATTTTCGCTCTGCTATAGCTAATAACCCGTTCGCGGACGCGATACTCGAACCCAAGACTCTCCACTTCTTCTTTCTCGATGCCAAACCGGCCCCGCCGAACATCAAAGGCATTGCTGAACTTGCCATTCCGTCTGAACGCTTCCAGTTGATTGAAGCTGTGTTCTACTTGCACACCCCCGATGGCTTTGGCCACTCGAAACTCGCAGCAGGTCTCGAACG
>CAITIF010000254.1 GCA_903892365.1 uncultured Pirellula sp.
GATCTATGCTTGTCGCGGCCAAGCAAGTTATTAGGCTATATAGCAATGCGACACCACAGGCGATAAATAGAACATACAAAGTCAGTTCGACCGGGCCAACCGACCAAGCCGGATCGGTCCTGTTGCTTAATCGAACCAAAGCGTAACCCAGAATCAAAAGCCCTAAGAAAAAGTTGCTCAACGAAGGCCATTCGATCTTTCGAAACGAGATCAGGAACTGAGTATCGATGGGTTTGAGCAATGCAAAATCTAGGCCGCCTGTACGGATCAATTCGCTGAATTCTTGCGCGTTGGGCATCAAGAAGGCTTGAACAATCGAGTTGATCAACCAGGTTGTTGCAAGAAAGACATAGAACTCATCTGGCCCCCAGCCTGTGGATACGCCAATCGATTTTACGTGGAGAAACACGACCAGATAGAACCCAAGATTCATTAGTAGCCAAGAAAGGCTCGATATGCAATCAAGCAGGAAATTGCTTCGAAAACTCATGTCTCGAATCAAGCTGTTGCGAGCGAAGGTGAAAAACACTCGCAGGTAGCTCGGGCTTTGATTGGCGGTCATTCCGTTTGTTTTACTTGCTGATTTGGTTGTAGGCTTTTTCGAAGATGTCTCCATACACTAGTTCGCCCCCTTGGTGCCCGACCAAGCCGATCAAGAACATCATCCCAATGGAACCTAGACGCCATGCTTGCCCCAACGCGTTGGATTTGTATCTTCGTTCTAGTAAACCCAAAACGACCAACACAACCCCGAGGATAGCAGTACTAGTTCCAACCCAACGATGCATGAAAAAGCTGCGTTCGTTTTCGGTCGCGTTTTCCGAAAGGAGGTTTGTCCAGGCCGGGTACCCTTGTAGGTCTGCAAAAGACCATCCCATGATCACCGCGACGATGCTGGACACGCTGGCCATCGCTAAGCATTGGAAGGCAGCCGACCTGCAACGTGTTCCCAGGAAGTACGAAAGGAAGGCAGCGACACCGCTCAAAGTAAACAACACGATCGGGAAGTGAACGACAGCTGGATGGAAGTAGCCAATGGCTCTGATCAGCCGCGACGGAAACGAAATCGAACCGGTTTCGGATGGTTCTGCATTCGTCGCAACCAGCGATGCGTCTGCCGGCCAATCCGCTCCTTCATCGATCCAGACTTTGAGAAGAGCCAACTCGGAAGCTGCAAGCGGCCCGTCTGGAGGCATAACCAAGCTGTCCTTCAATTTCAATTTGGATGGTTGGTTCAGATAGTCGTTCCACAACGAGCTACCAGCCGCGTTGCCAGGTTCGACAAACGCAAGCAACGCTGCTCGATCGGAAATCAAGAATCCATTAGAGGCTTTTTCGCCTTCGTGGCACTGCATACACCGTTCCTTCAGCAAAGGTGCGATGTCACGTCCGAAGTTGACTAGCTTTTGGTTTGGTGTGGCGTCCTGGCCTATCGATGTTCGCAGGTCCAATAGGGAACATGCCAGCATCAATAGGCAAGCAAGAAGGTTTTTGTTCATGTTCGGGATTGTTTGGCGTGAGAACAATTGGCTCGGAAACTGCTACCGCTATTTCCATTTAGCTTAAATCTAGCGAGACGGTTTTTGTTGAGCGAACATCCACTCATACAGGGCTGGGTTGGAATACGTTGCGGTCCAACTGTCATGTTCTACCCCCGGGTATTCCGTGTATTGAACGGACGACCCTACTGCCTTCAGAGCGTTGACCATTTCTTGGGAGCGGATCACTTTGACAACCGAATCGTTTGCGCCATGAAAACACCAAATGGGTAACTTTGCAAAGGCTTTCACCGTTGCTGGGTCTCCACCGCCACATACGGGTGCGGCGGCCGCAAAAAAATCTGGATATCGAGCAATCGCATCCCAGGTTCCGTACCCACCCATGGAAAGACCTGTAATGTAAATTCGGTTGGGATCCACACCTGC
>CAITIF010000255.1 GCA_903892365.1 uncultured Pirellula sp.
CAATCCGCTGGACATCACCGATCGGAACTCGACGAAGCTCGCCAAGGAAGCCCGAATCCGCAATCTGAGTGATCTGTGCATTGGCCAGTTTCATCAAACCAGCCATCAAATCAACCGGGGAGCGAAATCGAGCCGGAAATGGAACCCGAGCGTGAAACGCATTCGCGTTGTGCATGGCAGCGATCGGTTCGCTCATTAAGACCATCGTATTCGATGGCAAATAATCCAGTAACGAAGCTTCTTCCTTGATCGCTTCATTGGCTGCGATCAAATCAACTCGATCAAGTCGATTCAACGATCTCTGTGTAACCGAATCAAAGCTTCGAATCGACTCCACTTCGTCATCGAACAACTCGATGCGTCTGGGCTCGCCACAGTCCGGGGGAAACACATCCAAAATACCACCGCGGGCCGTAAACTCGCCAGCCAATTGAACGCTGGTGGTCGTCCGGTAGCCACTTGCTGCAAGCCAGCGTTTGAGATCCGCCAGATCAACCCGCTCTCCAACTCGCAACGTTCGCCTGTCTTGACGTAACTGCTCCGGGCTGGGAACAAGATGCATCAAGGCCGGTACCGTTGTCACGATCACAGGAACATCTTCAAGATGGCCTTTTTGCAGCAGATGAGACCTGGCGGCATCCAAGCGTGACAGCACTTGCAATCGAAGTATCACCTCCTGCTGTTGAAGCAGGTCTTCTTCGACGTCGTCGGAAGAAGGGGGGAAAACGTCCGCATTGCGATCTAAAAAGAAATCTAGATCGCGTCCCACGGTCTCTGCATCTTGATGCTGAGCCAAAACGATCAGCATAGGGCGGCGATGCTGCCGGACAACCGCCGACGCAAGAGGAGCGATCGCCCCTAGCCATGCCCCTTCCCAACAAAGTCCCTTTCCATTTGCCCATTCCTGAGATGCAGCCTGAAAATCGGAACGTTCGAGAATTCCATTCAGAAGCTCCGCGGCTTTAGCCTTTTGAACAGGCAATGCACTGGACTCTTTGGCCGCGATTGAAGCCTCGTGAATCTGATTTTCCCGCTGTCGCAGTTTTTCCGCAGGCGTAATGTCTGGCTTAGGCTCTGGTTTGGACTTGCGAACTCGCGATGGCGACGACTTTGGCTTTGTTTTGCCAGCCGGAATGTCCTTTGCGAGCGCAGCGCTAGCCTTCAATTCTGCTTTCGTTCGGTCGGTTTGGAGTTCGATATCCTCGAGCTCGATTTGACCTTCGGGAAGTTCAGCAGCATTGTTTCGATTCAGAAAATCGGCAAGCGTTCGTTTGGCTTTTGCTCCTTGCGGCTTCATCTCGCCTATTCGACATCAAAAGCTCGTTCCATAAAAGCCCCTCAACGGGCTAACTTGATGGGAGCATGCAAAAGAACCTGAATTCCAGATGAGTCCCTGCGGTTGGCCGCGATGTCGGAAATTTGAAGGTAAAACTTAATGCGGCAAGAGCCTGCGGCTCTGTTTGGAGCTGTCTTGAATATCGAAAGCCGAATAAGGAATGTCGAAAAATGAAGTGGCTAGCGATTCCCTTAGGACTTCGACATTCCTTGTTCGACATTCGATATTGGGTTGAATACTGCGGTAGAAAAAAAGAGGCTTCGCGGCTAGCGCCTGCGGCTCATGGCGCGGTGGCCACGCCAAAAATTGCTGACAGGCAATGCATCACTTTGCTGGCTTATCTGGGGCTTTGTTCTCTTTGCGATAATCCCAAGGAGCTACAGGAGATTCCTTGGCCCATAACCCCTTCTTGGCCTGCTTGGCTTCTAATTCGATCTTGGCCAGCTCCTCCGATTTGTTGTAACGCTTGAAGTGCCAAGCCATGCCAGATCGCAGCATTTCAACATTGATATGCTTGTCTTCGACGTAAACCTGAGCGAGCAATCGATCGTAAGTGTCTTTGCTTTTCCAAGTCAGTTTGACTTTCTGGTCCTTCAGCATTTTCGTTAGCGCCTCGAGCGATTCCTTGCCGAATTCTTGCTTCATTTCCGGAGCATCAATCCCTTCCAACTGCGCTTCAAATTCCATATCGTTGCCGTCCACAACCAAAATCGAATCTCCATCGATAACGCGTTTGACTTTCGCCTCCATCGTTTCATCAGCGGACAAGGTCGACGAAACCAAAAAAGAGAATGCAACACAAAGTACGGTGTGGTAGCAGATTCTGTGGGTCATCAGTGAAAACCTTTTTGAGAGCAAAGTATCAGTATCGTTAGCTTGCCTGTCGCCAGCGTGCAATCACGCCGGAGTGCAACAAAAACCTCTGCCACCATGCTAACAAAAAACCCTTCGGCGGGCACCGAAGGGCATGTTAAGATTCCTCGATAGTTTTAAAAGCAGGCTAGTCTGCCCGGCGCGGAGCGCTTTTCATGAGGGAATCCCGGATCTCGCGAAGCAACAAAACATCCTCCGACGGTGCTGCCAGAGCAGCTGGTGCCTCTTCCTGCTTCTTCTTCAGCGAGTTCATGACCTTGATCACCATAAAAAGCGCAAACGCGACAATCATGAAATCGAGCGTTGCTTGCAGAAAAGGTCCATACTTCAAGAGGTCGGGGTCCGACAAAACCTGAACTTCCTTGCCATCCACCAGAACCGGCTTGCCCCCTTCCATCTTCGGGAGGGAAATCTCAGAACCGAAAATTTTGGAATACTTCAGCGACAGGCTATTGAACGTCAGGCCGGACTTTGCGGTAATCAAATTGAGAGGTGGCATAATGATATCTCCCACCATAGAACTGATGATCTTGCCG
>CAITIF010000256.1 GCA_903892365.1 uncultured Pirellula sp.
GGCCAACAACCGATGTGCTCCACCTGGACAGATGATGACGGACGCGCCGGTATCGATCGATGCCTCGGGCTTGTAAATTGCCAGCTCCGGCTTGGAGACGTTGGTCAAAAGATAGATCGCCTTGCCCGCAACAAACAGAGTGCCACTTTCGGTAAACTCGCTTTCCGCAGGTGCGTCCGCGGACTCGCCGGGAGCAAGCTTAGGCCAAACGGGAACGACCTTCGGATCAGCAGCATAAGCACTCGCCTGAATGCACCCCAGAAAAAGAATCATGGCCTGGAAGCTCAGCGTGCCTAACCCCCTTGATGTTGCACTGCATGAAAAAAATTTATTGCAGATGCGTTGGATGCTTGCGCAAAAAGATGGTCGAAGAATCATGGAAAGAACTCTCGTTACTGGAGGGAAAGGATTCGGAGGTGGGAAGAGACATCTCTGTGCGAGAAATGCCATCCTTATTGTAATGCAAGGCAGTTCGAATAACACGTCCTTGGATCGCTAGTTTCTACCGCAGGCCGCGCTCGCATCAAAAGATTGTTCCAATCGCAAAAAGGCAAGAAACCTTTCCTCTAAACTTCTTTCAAAGCCTGTTGTTGGAAAAGCGAACTAGCTATCTCGCTCCAGTTTTTGGGTACCGACGTTACCACGTGTGTTTTTAAAAGCTCATCGCGTTGCTTCTGAAACCACGATGTCACTAAGCCGATGGTTTCTTCATGACGCAGATACCCAGACCCTACGGAACCTGCACTGCTATGCCATCTGGCAAGCTGAGTTCTCAAGGATCGCCATTGGGTCGCATTCTTGGGACGAGCCATCGCGGCTTCCACTCCCCCTTTGCGGATCAAGTACCAAATATCACGGCCATCCATCCCCTTGATTTCGTAAAGGAACGAGTAGTTTTCACGCGCTCGCTTCAATCCAGCCAATCGATTGGCCAACCAGCGTAGGATTCGAACATCCTCTCGCATGCGCGCAGCATGTTCGAAATGTTGTCCGGCAGACGCCTTGATCATGTGTTGTTCCACTTGCCTGATCACGTCGGTCGACTGGGCCGTCAGAAAGGATATGCCTTTCTCCACTTGTTCGCTGTACTGCTGCCGACCGCATGTCCGCAAGCAAGGGGCAAGGCAAGTGCCAATCTCCTGTCGGACACAACCCGCTCGCATCTCCAGATCAAATAGCTGAAGTTGATTGGTAAAGAGCATCGGCGTCTTCGGACTGCAATCTCTGAGCAGATAAAGTCGATTCAGGATTTCGACGGCACGGTTTAAGTTTCCGACGCCGAAAAAAGGCCCTTGGCAACTCCTGGCATCGGGTTCAAATTGGCGGCTCAAATAAAACTGTTCCGCCGGACCGTTGCCAAGACAAACAAACGCTTGCTGCTGGCGCTTCGGCATTCCAACGACGTTCATCCTAGGCTGAAAGCGTCGGATCAACATTTGCTCACGTAACAGGGCTGCGAAATCGCTTGGCTGTTTCTCCCAGACAATCGTTTCCGCATTCTGAACAATACGTCCCGCCTTTTCATCCGAGTTGTTCGGCATGAAGTAACTTAGAAGACGATTCCGTAACAGTTTCGATTTACCAACATAAATCAGCTTGCCGGTGGCATCAAGCATGCCATAAACCCCCGGCATCTTGGGAGCGTACTGCGACACCAACGATTTCAATTCTTCAGTGCGCTGAGCCGAAATCCTGGCCAGCTCCGATAGCCCATAAGGCATCAACGGGTCATCCCCAAAATCAACGAAGGTATCCTGCCAATTCGCGTCCATGCTTATTCCGTTACCAAACTCCCTGCTCGATTTGTTGTCACCAAGAAAAGAACCGCATCACCCGGACTTCCGCCGGTGGAATAGTTGATACGCTGGCACTTGAACACAAAGATCGTGTGGAAGTGCGAAGGATCACTATGCTAACGGATGAACCACTAACCCGGAAACCAATTTGGGATAGAAGTACGTGCTTTTGGCGGGCATGCGTTCTTGATGCAATGATACCGTTTGAATGTGTTCAATCGTGGCGGGCATTACCATCGCAGCAATCGGATAGTCCAAGCCCCCTTCCAATCTTCCATTCAAGCCATCGATGACTTCTTGAACCAGGTGGACATAGGTAGGTTTTGGTATTTCCTTCAGCCCCAGCAGATCCTCAAAAATCAATCGATGAAGAACGGCCACACCTAAACTTTGCCATTCCGGAGAATACTCAGACGCTAACGCCGCCATGCGATCCGCAGCTTCTTGCTTGGCGGAAATTCGAGTCCACTCACCCGAGGCTTTCGAATAAATGGCCATGATCAACTGCTCATCCAAGCGATTCATCTCGGCCCATACAGCCCCCGAACTCTCAGGCCCTTCACCTACGATCTCACAGTCGAAATAGGGGGATAGCTTTTCGTGCAATTCAGCCGTGGTCATTGCAGGCACGCCGCTTAACAGGCGATGGGTAGGTAAAACAACTAGCCCGGGATCACTCATGCTAACCAACATGGTTAAGACAAAATTTGCAGGATGAGGATCTGGAAGCGGTGATTGCGCGTTCAGTTCGTCACGGTAATTGCAAGCGGTCTCGTAGCGATGATGACCATCAGCCACAAACATATCTTTTTCGTCAATCAATGCCATGACTTGCTGAATCGTTTTGACATCGCTGACCGGCCACATTCGGTGCACTACTCCCAAATGGTCCGTCGCCTCCAAGCCATGCACACCGGCTATTTTTTGATCCAGTAAATCTTGAATCTCATTTTCAGGGTCAGGATACAAGCCAAAAATCTGCGACAAGTTGGCTTGCGTGGCTCGCGTTAATCGAAGCCGGTCATCTTTGGCTTTTGCATGCGTCTGCTCGTGAGGGTAGATCTTCCCTTCCCCAAATCGTTCCAAACGAACTCGAGCCATAAAGCCTCGTCGAGTTCGTTTCACTCCGCCGATTTCGAATTCCTGGTGGTAGACGTAAATCGCCGGATCTGGCTCCGTCTGAAAAATTCCCTCGGTTCGCCAAGAGCGATAAATACGAGCCGCTCGCTGGTAGACGGCGTTGTCGTCTAAGTCCTGCTCCTCGCGGCGATTTAATTCCAATCGCAAGAAATTGAAGGGCGAAAGTCCATACAGATGATTCTGCAGTTCGGAGTCCACCACGTCATAAGGGGGCGCAATGCAATCGGAAAGGGAGCCCACTTGCGCAAGATTGTAACGAAGGCCTCTAAAAGCTTGGATTTTGGGCATGATGATGTTCGGGTGAGACCATAAAAAAAGCCCGGCACGAAGACCGGGCTTGAGTTGTCGAAAAAGCTACCCCGCTAGGACTCGAACCTAGAATAAGTGAACCAAAATCACTTGTGTTGCCAATTACACCACGGGGCAGTAACTTTCGACAAGAAAGCCAAGTTTCCTCGCTTTCATTCCACGAAGTGTAGCCAACCTTGGGAAGCTTGACAACGGTACTTTTGCGATCGAAAACCAATCATTCTCGGCTTTTTTTGCGAATGGGCTGCAGACGCTAGCCCGAGGGGGACTCCACAAATCATTCACGCCCATGCAAACCTGAGCTCGCAAGGACTCTTTTAAATTCCTGTATAATTAAAAGGAGTAATCTGCATCAGCTCGGCTCGAACTTGTTCGCTCACATTCAATCGCGAGATGAAACCATGGATTGCGTTTTCGTCGATGGCTTTATTGGTTCGCGTCAGATCCTTCAATGCTTCGTAGGGCTCCGGATAGCCCTCGCGACGCAGAATGGTCTGAATCGCTTCTGCTACTACCGCCCAATTCGCTTCCAAGTCTGCGTGGATCGCGGGCTCGTTCAGCAAAATCTTCGAAAGGCCCTTCATGAGCGAACGGAATGCTATCATCGAATGTGCAACGGGGACGCCAATGTTCCGCAACACAGTGGAATCGGTGAGATCTCTCTGCAATCGCGAAATCGGTAGCTTACCGCTCAAATGTTCCAACAAGGCGTTGGCGATCCCGAAATTTCCCTCCGCATTTTCAAAATCGATCGGATTCACTTTATGCGGCATGGCCGACGAACCTACCTCGCCCGCTTTGATTTGCTGGCGAAAGTAGTTCATGGAGATATAGGTCCAAAAGTCGCGGCATAGATCGATCAGGATCGTGTTGATCCGCTTCAAGGCATCGAAGTAGGCGGCCAAATGATCATAATGCTCGATCTGAGTTGTCGGATACGATCGTTTCAAACCAAGCGACGCAACAAACCGGTCTCCAAAATCGTTCCAATCGACCGAAGGATAGGCGACATGATGCGCATTGAAATTTCCGGTCGCACCACCAAACTTGGCAGCGAAAGGAATCTGCGCTAGCAAAACGAGCTGCTGCCGAACTCGTTCGGAAAACACCTTGATCTCCTTGCCTAGCCTGGTGGGTGACGCTGGCTGACCATGAGTCCTCGCCAACATCGGGACCTCTTTCCAACCCAACGCCAGCTCGTCCAACCGACTCAACAACGCCATGACTTGAGGCAAAACAACATTCTCATGAGCCTCCTTCAACAACAACGGAGTGGCCGTATTGTTGACGTCTTGAGACGTCAAACCAAAGTGCACAAACTCCTTGATGGCTCCCAGCCCCAATGCATCTAGCTTGCTTTTCACGAAGTATTCAACCGCTTTGACGTCGTGATTGGTCGTCTTTTCAATTTCCTTGACGGCCACCGCATCCTGTTCGCAAAAATTTCGATAAATCGCCTCTCGAAGCGGCTCGAAATGGCGTTCGGTCAGCGGAGCAAGCTGAGGCAACGGCACTTGGCTCAAGGAAACCAAGTACTCCGTCTCGATCCGCAGGCGATATTGGATCAGCGCCCCTTCGGAAAAATACTGACCAAGCTCTTGCGTTTGCTTGGAATAACGGCCATCGATCGGCGAGATGGCCCAAAGCGATTGTTGAGACATAAGTTTGGAACAAAAATACCCAAAGGATGCAATCGCCGGAAACGATCGCTGGAAAGACAGCAATCTACCGTTTTTCCAGTTCCTTGGAAATTGGCGTAGACGCCATGAATCAAGATCTGCGAATCTCCAGCTGTTCCAGGAACAAGGAATGGGCCAATGCCCAGTTTGCGAAAAGGTCGGAAGCATGAAGAAACATCAGTTAGTGAGCATCTGTTCGTTGGGCGTTACGATGTCTGCATTCTTGGGATGCGCCAGCAAAAATAATTGCCCCCCCTATCCCGTCTACCCACAACAATACCAGCAGGCATATCCCTACAATTATGCCGGGCAACCGGGTGGGCAACCGATTCAGCCTGGCCCGATGGTGGGCCAACCCCCTATGGGACAAGTCCCCATGGGCCAGCCACCGACGGGACAACCTGTCTATCCCGCTCAGCAGTTCCAGGGTCAGCCCTACTACGGTGCGCCACCCAATACTGGAACCCCCATGATTGGCAGGTAATCGCCCTTTCCCTGCAAAGGCCCTGCTGGCAATCGATCTCATAATGCATGCGTTTCCAAGGACGCTTCGACTGTAACGATTGATTCGGTCGCAAGCTTTCTTTCTGAAACTCCCCCTGCCTTCGATTGAAATTTTCCGCAGGTGCGAATCTCCATCCTCCGAGAATTAGTCCCGGATGCTGTTGCATCAGCAACGCTCTATGGCCAAAGGAATGGCCATTCTTGCGAAACCGTAAGGCTAGGGCTCAAGGAGGGGCAAAATGAAGATCATGAACATCATGGTCTCAATCGCGTTGTGCGTATCCGCAACGGGTTGCGCGAGTATGAAGACAACCTTCTTCACTCGTCACGAAGATGAAACTCTATGCAAAGACAACGAACATCCGATCAACGGGGTTCCAGTCATGGTCAACGTACCGACCCATCTGGAGGTGAAGATTCAAGAGACCATTCACTTGGTCAAGAATCCTGACACCACGGAAGTCATGCTGCTGAACGACATGGCTCCCAGCGAACATCGGATTCTCGCCGTGGAACCTCAGCTGCATTACACGGAAAAGATGTTCGTTCTAGATCCGAAACGTCCTTTCTCTGGAAGCGCATCGTACGGGATGCAATTCGCTAGTTCCATCAAAACACCCACCAAGGAATCGAAAACGGGTCAGCCTTCTGGGGCGAATGCATCGGCCATGGATGCAAACGGACATGGCTATCTTCGATCGCTCAATTACAGCGTCGATGACAAGACCATCACCAACGCGATCGACTTGATCGCCAGCCTCGGCCCGATGTTGGCCTCGCCAGTTGCAAAGTCCAAGTCACAAGACGAAGCCAAAATCCCAGTCGGTCTACATACCACCACGCGCACCGTCGCCTATGGTTTGTTTGATCTCGCATCACCTTCCTTTGAGGATGAGCTGAACGCCTTCTTGCAATTGAATTTAAACAACTGCTCTAGCTGCAACGGGATGACCGGCACCATCCCCTCCAAAGCGGTTCCCTACCGAGCCTCCGCGCCGCGACGAACCAGCCAAGCCAACGCAGCCTCGATCGCGCAATCAGGAGACTCCCATGAATAAGCCATCTCTTTCCTTGAGCCTAGGCCTTGCGATCCTTTCCTGCGGATGTGTGTCCTACCGTTCGACGATCATGTCTCGCACACCCGACGATCGCATGCATCGCAACAGCAACCAATGCACGCGTGGTGTCCCGGTGACGCTCAAGATTCCAACTCACATGGATGTGCGTATCGAGGAAGAATACTTTATCACGCAAGCGGGGGATAAAACCGCTATCCCCCAGTTGAGCCGATCGCTGCGATCCGTAGCCATGCAAAAGGTCTACACTCCCAAAGTGGTTACCGTAGATTTCGTTCGGCCGGGCGCGGGAACACTCGCCCTTGCTGACGGTCAAGAAGACGGAATCAAAATGGACCCGGAAGGATACTTCGCTTCCATTCAAGCCAAAATCGATGACCAGACTCTCACCGACATTACGGCCCAAAAGGACAACCTTGCCAAAATTCTTGGAAAGGGTTCGCTCCGGTCTGCGAAAGCGGTCGCCGCCGGCGGTGAAAACATCGATGCTGGCGAAGCTGGTGCTTGGCAATCTTATAAAACCATCATCGCTTACAAGCGATTTGACATCAGCGAACCTGGCTGGGAATTGGCCATGCAAGACTTCGTGGACCAATACATTCAATGTCAGAACAATCCATGTATTGAGCCTGAATGCCTTCCGGGCAACCCCCAATAACTGCACGTTTAGAGACCGTAAGACTGGATCGATTCGTGGCCAAAAAGAAATCTCCCAAAAAGAAGAGCTCTACGAAATCGAAAAGAGCGAGCGCACTTCCCAAGGTCGCTGCGGCCCAGTCCGATTCGATGATCGTTACCGAATCGGATTCGGACGCGTTAGCGCCGAAGTTTATCGTTCTTGGAAATGATCTGCAGGTAAAACAATATCTCAAAGACCACCCGAAGGAAATTCAAGCCAGTCGCCGCAAGGCCATGCGGGCTCTTAAGTCGTTTCGCAAAGAATTGGAAACGAAGAAGTTCGGCAAGATCAACGGGGTTTCGATCGAGCTATACCACAAGCGTGGCTATGTGGTAATGCCACCTCAGTACGGGCTTACCGTGCGAGTTCAGACGAAAACTCCGCACGCACCCATGCGAGCTGCCATGTCCGTTGCCGACCCATTCCAAAAGCGCCGCGGCAAAGCTTTGATAGAATTGATCCCAGCCATGCACGAGGGCGTTCGTATCAAGGTGGTGGAATCCAATCCTCGCTACGCGATGCGCGAAGCCAAACTAGCTTCCTCCGACATCCCACCGCCAGTGGAGCAAGGCACATTGACCGGCGGGCATGCCATCAGTCCAGACGGTTCTTTGTCCTGGGGTACACTCGGTATCGTTTTTGAACAAAATGATGGAACCGTGTGCGGCATTTCTTGCAAGCATGTCATCGATTCGGGCCATGTAGACCAACCTGCATTTCAATTGGCAGGCGGAAATGTCGGACGCCGCAAAGTGGGCAGCGTTAAAAAAAGCGCCATCACCAATCGAGCCGACGTCGCTCTGATCCATCTTCTTGGACCAGCAACTGTGGCTGCTGTACAAGGAGTTCAGAAACTAACAGACCAAGGGATCGACTGGAAAATTTTGGTGAACCCGCGATTCGACTGGAGCGATATCGACCAACAATGGGTTCAGCTGTTTGGTGCTCGAACGAAACAAGCGGTGCATGGGAAAATCACATCGGTATCCGGTTCGGTCGACGTTGACAACCGGACGTTTTATGACCCCCTGATGGTTCAGGCGACTCCTCGGTCGGCGGCTATCGTTGACGAAGGAGACAGCGGCTCCGCCCTGTTTTTTTGGGACTCGGATCACCATCAACTGGTTTGGATTGGTGTCGTTTTCGCGATGACGGACGTTCATGAACTCGTTGCCTGCCGCCTTACCTCCGCCTTCAAAGCAGTGGGGATCACGAAAGACATGATTCCTGTTTCGAAACATTGGTAACCGAATGCGAATTTTTTGCACGGCAAGTCCCTTGGAGCATCTTCAAAAACAAAGCCTGAATGCCTTGCTGGGTTTTTTCGTGTCGTCGTGGTTTCTCTCGATCCCCTGTCTCGCTCAATCCGAGCTGTTCGCATTGCTTCCTGACTTGGGAAGAAAGGATCGTATCACCCTTCAGTCCATTGGATATCCCGTCCGTCGTGTCAGCAGCCACGGAACCCCCTGGCTGCAAGCGTTTAACGAAGCGAGCCCGGCGTTTCTCAACACGTACCGGACTCGACTATCGGCGACACTTCAGCAGATAGAATCATACGAGGAACTCGACAGTGGTGAACAGCAAGATTCGGCAGAAGATGAACAAGCCCCAAGTGAAGAATTCCTAACGCCACGGTATGTGGTACTGGTTCGCGGCTCGGAAACTTGGCTCATTCCGGAGTTTCTGTTTATGGAACATATGGCTCCACGACTGCTGGCAAGAAATGGAGATGTTTTTGCAACACTCACTAAAAACTCCGTTGACACCATGGCGGCCAATATACATTTGCTCGATAGCGAGTCTCTCTTGCTTCGATACAACACAAATTCCATGCAGATCGATTTGACAATCGACGAAGATTCAGCACTACGCCCTAACCTAAAAAAGATCCTGGATGGATCATTGCTTGGCGACCAAGAAAGTCCAATTCAAGAGCCGCTGGTACTTGTGGCTCGACAGGAATTGGGGGGGGCTTCGTTAACGCTGATGGTTGCCAGCGAAAATGTCACGGTACAAGGTCTCGCCGAAACAAGACTTCATGAAAAGTATCGCGAGGTTGCGATCGTCGGACGATTCCCGGTTCTCGACATCGTGAACCTCAATATCTTCTTAGAATCGCTCGATGAATTGGCCCCTGCCCAGCCACAGCCGCAAAACGACTGCTGGCTCCCGTTCAAAAAGCGAATGCTTCGGCCCTAGCCTAAGTCGCAATTCCCCTTTCGGGCTACGACCTACACAGCTTCCGGAAAATGCTGACGCCCTGCTTGAACAAGGTCGCTCACACATTGTACGGTTCGGCAAATATCTTCATCCGTATGAGCAGCCGTCAAAAAGAATCGAAGCCTGGATGCGTTTTCAGGTACCGCTGGATAGAGGATAGGTTGAGCGTTGATGCCGTGCTTCAACAGCTCTTGAGACATCCAAAGACACATTCTCGAATTGCCAAGAATCACCGGAACGATAGGGGTCAAATCACTGTTGCCGGTATTTAGTCCGCTGTCGTCGGCAAGCTTGAGAAACAAACTCGCTTGTTCCCGAACCCGTGAGACTCGTTCTGGTTCCTTCAAAAGCACGCGTATTGCAGTCAGAGCAGCAGCGGCCGAAGCTGGCGGAGCTGCAGTCGAAAACACCATCGATGGAGTCGTATACTTCAGGTAATCGATCAGTGCTCGTCTGCCTGCGATGTATCCCCCACAGCTTCCTAGAGCTTTACTGATCGTCCCCATCCAAAGATCACCTTCATTCGCCGAAACACCAAAATGCTCACAGATGCCGCGGCCCGTTGGCCCCATGACACCTAGCGAATGCGCTTCGTCGACGTAAAGCAATGCCTGGTGACGCTTCTTCACTTCAATGAAATGCGGAAGATTAGGGAAGTCGCCATCCATGCTATAGACACCTTCAATGGCAACCACCACTCGACGGTAATTTCCACGAATGTCCGACAACAAGTCATCAAGAAACTTGGCATCGTTATGAGGGAAAGCGCGACGCTTGGCGGTCGACATCTTTGCCCCTTGAACAATACTGTTGTGTGCTAGGTCATCATAAAGGATCAGGTCATCTTCATTGAACAAGTGCCCAAATAAAGAAGCATTGGTTCCATATCCACTAGGAAAAACTGACGCAGCTTCCGTCCCTAAGAAACGCGCGAGCTCAACATCTAAATCTTCCAATAGCGTGTTGTTTCCACCCACCAAACGACTCGCGGAGGCACTCGTTCCAAAC
>CAITIF010000257.1 GCA_903892365.1 uncultured Pirellula sp.
AAGGGAGTTTTTCGCGAGAAGAGCATCGCGGTTCTAGTAAGACAGGAATGGGGTTATGGAAATCGAAGAGATTGCCGCAGGCATTTTATCGCAGGCGGTGGATATCGCTGACGAGCGTCAACGCCAGCAATTTTTGGAAGAGGCCTGCGGATCCGACGAACAGCTTCGAAAGCGGGTCGAAGCGTCCGTACGTGATTATTTGGCAGCAGGCAGTCTTCTCGACAGTCCCGCGCAACTCGCCTGCGGATGGAATTTGACGCAGGATTTTGATCGACCGGATGAGGAAATACGGATTGGTAATTTTCAATTGCGAGAACGAATAGGCGAAGGCGGCATGGGTGTTGTCTACGTCGCGGATCAGATTGCGCCGATCAAACGCCGCGTGGCACTGAAAGTGGTTCGGCTGGAAGTCAGTAGCCAACAGGTCATCGCTAGGTTCGAAATGGAGCGCCAAACGCTTGCGTTGATGGATCATCCCTACATTGCAAAGGTCTTCGACGGCGGTGTTACCGAAGGCGGAAGTCCCTACTTTGCCATGGAACTCATCAAGGGAGTTTCACTCACCGAGTTTTGCAAATCCCGTTCTCTTCCCCATAAGGAGCGTCTGGATCTGTTTTGCAAAGTCTGTTTCGCTGTCGAACACGCTCATCAGAGAGGAATCATCCATCGCGATCTCAAGCCATCGAATATTCTTGTCACTATGCAGGATGCGGTTCCCGTCCCTAAAGTCATCGATTTCGGAATCGCCAAAGCGACGCACTCCCTTGGAGACCAAAGCGTCTATACCGCCCATAGGCAACTGCTCGGAACACCCATGTACATGAGCCCGGAGCAGGCCGAAATGAATACGCTCGATGTCGACACACGCAGTGATGTATTTTCCCTAGGGGTTGTGCTGTACGAACTACTGACGGATACGACGCCCATTACACAGGAATCACTCCGGAACGCGAGCTTCGACGAATTGCGGCGCATGATCCGCGAGGAACAGCCCGCTCGTCCAAGTGACCGACTCAGTACGATTGCCGCAGAGAATCGCTCAACTGTCAAGGAACAGCGCGTCGTCGACGATCGTCGATTCGCCCAGTCGCTCCGCAGAGAGCTTGATTGGATTGTATTGAAAGCGATGGAGAAAGACCGGCAACGACGCTATCAATCGCCCCGAGAGATGGCGGAAGACATACAACGCTACCTCAACGGGGAAGCAGTGCATGCTTGCCCTCCCTCGATCACCTACCGCCTATCTCGAGTCGTTCGCAAACACCGCGGCGCATTACTCACTGGAGCGATGATCCTGTCGACGATCATCGCAGGCTCTATCATCAGCGTATGGCAAGCAGTGGAGGCGAGGAAATCCGCACTTCTTGCGCAATCGCGAAGCCAATTGGCCAGGTCCGCAATCGATGACATGTATACCAAAGTCGCCCAGGAGTGGTTGGCACAAGCTGGCGATATGACCGAGCTTCAAAAGGACTTTCTGGAAAAAGCACTCGCATATTATGAAGTGCTGGGTCAGGACAACGACCGTGATCCGAAAGTGCGCATTGAGAAATTGAGAGCGCAACTCCGAGTCGCTAACATTCACGAATCGCTGGGACGACATCCAACAGCCGAAACCGCCTATTCCAATCTTATCTCCGACTGCGACCGGACAGCTACGGCTCAGGATGAAAAGCTCCAAAGCCTACCTGTGAAGCTCAAAGCCGTGGTTGGACTTGCAAGACTTCAGCAAGAAATTGGTAAGTCAAAAGATGTCGTGAAGCGTCTGCAAGAGAGCCTTCTCGAATTGCAGCAGCAGCTGCCGAGCTTCGCTGGGTTGGATGCTTCAATTCGCCAAGAATACGCCGAGGCGAGTGGTGAATTGGCAAGAGAACTGCGCGGCGCGTCCCTTGCCACGGAATCCAGCGCGGCAATCGAAATGTGTCTGAATCTCAGAAAACAACTGGCAGAGGAGAACCCTCAGTCGTTTGAACATCGCCTGGCACTCGCGAAAGCAGTTTCCTCGAAGGGGACACAGCAAATGTGGTGGGGACGGGAGAACGAAGGTGCCCGCAAAACTTTCATCGAAGCGGAGAAAATGTTCACAAGTCTATTGCAAGAGCGCCCGAGAGATCGATCCTGCAGAGATGCGAAAGTGAGCTGCCTGTGGAACCACTCGATCGTGCTC
>CAITIF010000258.1 GCA_903892365.1 uncultured Pirellula sp.
AGCATCCACCGTCTCGCAGCGATTGGAATCAGCAGGCATTACAGGGATCCTAAATTTTGCTCCTGTTACCGTCCGCCGGCCCAACAGCGGCCTTACGGTGGTGGACGTTGATCTGGCGGTGGAATTACAACGTCTTGCCTTTGCGGTCGTGAACAGCAAGGGTTCTTGAGCCGCAAAAGGCTGCTTATTGCGGAAGCTGCAAGGACGCTAGGTCGACGTTCTCGTTCAATCGAGTCCCCCCTTTTAAGTTGATGATCTTGAAGGAGATGGTTGGGTTCTTTGCGTCCCAATCGATATCGATCATCCCAAAGTGATTTTCAGGAACCGCATCGGCAACTCGAAACTGATTGGGCTCGATTTTGGGCCAGGTTTCTGTGATGCCGCTAGCTGTGATATCGTAGATGGGATAGAGCCCTGAAAAATCGCGACGCGATAATTCGCCCCAGTGAACGTCGCCGGAAAGCATCACGACGCCCGACGCTTTGGTTCGGATGATCGTGTCGATGAGCTTTTGTTGTTCGAGCGGCAGATTGGTCCAAGATTCGTAGCCATTGTATTCATGCCCAAATTGAATGGAGGATGCGATGATGCGAATATCGGCGGGGACTTTCAATTGCTCTTCTAGCCACAGCCATTGCGTCTCGCCCAAGAGAGTCTTGGAGGGATCCGAGTCGGGTTGATAATCATTTTTGAACGCTGTGCCCTTCGCTTTGAAAAGCGGATTTCGCTTCAAAGGCGATCGAAAGCTCCGCGTGTCGAGCAATACAATTTGCAGTGTGTGCCCCTTGGAGCTGAAAACATGTGAACCGTAGATGCCTTCATGAGTACGTCGCGGGCTATCGGCTGGTACTTTCCAGAAGTCGAGAAATATTTCGCGTGACTCTGAAGCAAAGGGATAATTTTTGCCCGCATCGTTTTCGCCATAATCATGGTCATCCCAGATCGACAGGACCGGAACTTTTTTCCGTAGCGTTTGAAATTCCGATTTAGCAGCTAGTTTTGCGTACTTGGCACGAAGCACTTTCATGTTCCGCGAGTCGCCATAGATATTGTCGCCCAGATATACGAAGACATCCGGGGATTGCTCCACCACCCGATTCAAAACCGGCTGTGGTTTGTTTTCGTTAGCGCACGATCCGAACGCGATCCGTTTAGGTAGGTCAACGATTGCCGACGTTGGCAGCACTTCCGGTTCCGCGTTTTGCCCTGAACCGTACGAGCATAGAACCATACCGATGAAACAAGCGATCCCATACCGCATTCCGTTTTTCCTTGCTTACGACCTAGATTCGTTCCAACTTGATTCGCTCCGACCACAGTCGAGTTTATCCAAGCCTTTCGGCCGATCTGCCTAGCGAATGGGTATTTCGCTAGATTTCATCAAATCTAAACTCGGTGGTGCAGCGCATCGGGAAGGCGGTTGGCAAGGGTTATTCGTTTCGCATCGTCAGGGTCAATTGCCACTTTAGCTTATTCCAATCTTGGATCGAAAGTACCGCGTGGTCCTCTTTGA
>CAITIF010000259.1 GCA_903892365.1 uncultured Pirellula sp.
GCCAAGTCCCTCGTTGCATAACTGTCGAATGATTCGATATAGCTCTGCTTTAGCCCCTACATCCACGCCTCGAGTTGGATCGTCCAGCAAAAGAATTTTGGGCTTGGTCAGCAACCATCGACCGATGATACACTTTTGTTGATTGCCCCCGCTTAGGCTGGTAATCGCTGCTTGCAACCCAGCGGTTTTGATCAGTAACTTATCGACCATCGAGTTGGATGCTATTTGCTCTTTTCGATTGCTGACGGCCGGACCGCTTCGCATCGAAACAAGTTCGCATAGCGAGATGTTTTTCCCTACGTTCATGGCGGTGAAGATCCCCAGACGTTTTCGGTCCTCCGTAACCAAAGCCATGCCAGCTTCCAATGCTTCTGCCGGATGAGAGGGGCGAATCTCTTTTCCCTCCAGGACGATTCGTCCGGTGGGGGCTAGAACGGAAGCACCGAACAAACATTCAAGAAGTTCAGTTCTGCCGGCTCCCATGAGTCCGGCAATGCCAAGTACTTCACCTTCGTGCAGATCAAAAGAAATGTCTTTGAGCCTGAATCCTCGAGCGTGGCCGGGCCAGGCGAGCGAAAGCTTTTCAACGGAAAGCAACTTTTTGCCTTGAGCGGTGCGTTCTCCAAGTTCGATCGATTCCAGCTCACGCCCTACCATCAGCCGAGTGACTTCTTGGGGATTTGTTTTCTGGGTTTCGAGCTGTGCAATAAAGCGACCGTCTCGGAGCACGACGATCTGGTTTGAGAGATAGAAAACTTCTTCCATCTTGTGGGAGATGTAAAGGACCGTTGTTCCACGTTCTCTGAGTTTCGCAATGACGCGATACAGTCGTTCCACTTCCGATTCGGTGAGTGCGCTGGTCGGCTCGTCCATGACTAGAATACGGCTGTTCAGGCTTAGGGCCTTCGCGATCTCCACCAATTGTTGATCGCCGACGCGAAGGGAGCCCGCCAGAGCCGACGCGGGAACGTTGCATTCCAATTCTTTCAAGAGACGCCCTGCTTCTTCCAGCATGGATCGGTCGTCTCGCATGAACCAAGCCGAGCGTTTTTCGCGGCCAAGAAAAACATTGGCCGCTACCGACAGTTGCTCGACCAAGTTGAGTTCTTGATGAATGATGCTGATGCCAGCATGTTCTGCGTCCCGAGTACCCGAAAACCGAACCGTTTGGCCGTCGACACAAAGCGTTCCATCGTAGTCGGTGATGACACCTGACAGAATTTTCATCAAGGTGCTTTTGCCTGCACCGTTTTCGCCGCAAATGGAAACCAGACTTCCTTTGGGAACGTCAAAGGTAACACCATCGAGCGCCTTGACGGCGGCAAAGCGTTTCCCGATCCCTTGCATCGATACGATAGACTCGGTCATAAGAATCTAGCTCGTAACGCTCGAGGTGACATTCCGCGCGGATCGGGCTTCCCAAAATGCTCTGGAGGTTAAAGCGGCGGCAACAATCAGCCCGACGATGACTGCGTAGGAGCTTGCGTACCAATCCTGTTTACCGAAGAACAGCATGGTCAGCAGACCAGAAATCAGAGACAAGATCGGGATAATGGTCCAGCCGATCCCTCCATCGAAGTATCGCTTGGACGAGACGCGTTGCCCGCGTTGACTGAAGGTGACCGCGAAGACAACGACAATGCCGACGATCATCCCCTCGAAGATATCTGCGCCGGAGCCAACCACTTTGCTGACCGCATCAATCACAGTCCGCAAAAAGAGGCAACCTAAAATGGTTCCGGGAATCGTTCCAATCCCACCTTGCAAGGAACAGCCTCCGATCACAGAGCCTGCAATGGCGTTCAGTTCGTATCCGCGAGCCATGATGTCAGGCTTGGCTGAACCGTCATCAGCAAACGAAATGATTCCCACGATCGATGCCGATACGGATCCGAGTACGTAAGCCAACCACTTTAAGCGATCCGTTCGAATGCCGCTAAGTTTCGCGGCTTGTTCGTTGCCACCCATCGCATGCAAATGGCGACCGGTAACTGTACGGCTCATCAAGAACCAAAGCACCAATGCAAAAACCAAGAAAAGGACCGTGATGGTAGGGACATCCTTGATCGCGTTTCGAAGAGCGGTGTCCGTAAAATCAATCTGCGATTTACCGCCAGTGAGGGTTGGCGCGAGCCCCCGACCAAAGCTTCGCAGTCCAACCAACGTTGCCAGCGTCGCGATGAAGGGAGGTAGCCCAATGCGCGTGATGAGCCAAGCGTGAAGGGTGCCGATCATCCCTCCCACCACAAGGGTTCCGGCAATCGCGGCAGCCACAGCAACTCGCGAAATTTGACCGTTGCGAAAGCCTTCGGGATCCAGCAGGATCATGAAAGCGCCAAAGACGGTGGCGCTCAAGGCTATCACGGACCCGCTCGAAAGGTCGATTCCGCCTGAGATGATGATAATGGCGCTACCCAGAGCGAAGAACCCAAGCAGAACCGTTCGACGAATGATCAATTGCGAGGCACCAGAGGCATCCGTCCAATAAGTATGGTTGGAGTCCAGCAAAGCGGTGCCCACGACAACGAAGAGCCAAGCCAAAATCAGCTTGAGCTCTACAGAGCTCCACAGTCGAGAAAGCAAATTGGGAGAGCTCATGAGCTTGTTAGTTTGTACTTCGCTAGCCAGTTTTGGAATTCGGGAAGCGTAACGAATTCGACCGACGGTCCGAACTCCTTAAACATATCTGCCTTGAGCGGAGTGTTGCTTGCGGGAACAACAATCTTGAGACCTGTGTTCTTGATGTTGCCACCGGCAGATCCCATATTTGGAAACATTTCTTTGACGGTTGCGTCATCGCCGGTCGATTTTGCGAACGCGTATCGAACCGAATCATATCCCATTCCGAAGGGATTTTGGACGACCATGGCATCGATCATTCCTTCACCCATTTGTTGGATAGCAAGTTGTTCTGCGTCGAAGGTCACAATCGTGAACTTGTCTCTTACTTTTTTGTCGCTTACTACGTCAACGATGGCGGGGGCGTTGTAGGACCAGATGCCCACTAGGATCGACAAATCCGGGTACTTGGAAATAACATCCTGCACGTTGTCTCGGGCTCGAGCGCGATCGGCATCGTCGAGACGTCGATCTTTCTGGACGAAGGCAGGACCAACGGCTTCAGTGAATCCGTTCATTCTTTCGATGGCATTTTGTTGGCTGTCTAAACCAACAAACTGAACATATTCGCCGCTTGGCTTGAGATTCTTGGCTGCGGTTCCCAGTACTTTGCCTCCGACAATATTATCGGTGCCAACGTAGAATTCGCGAACGGGTTGGTACTTTACGTCGAGATCGCTGTCGAAGCACCCGATGATCACACCTTTCTTTGCTAGGTTTCCAAGTTCTTCGGCGATGGCTGGGTTGGTGGAAGAGGTGGGGGAGATGACAACGGCGACGATGTCTTTTTGTGTTCCGTACTGTCGAAGTTTTTCGACTTGGCCTTGTTCCGTACCGTCGTTAGCATCCATCGATGCGCTAAAACCGGCTTCTTTCAGCTTTAAGTCCAAGGCTGCCTGCTTGATGCCTTCGCGAGCTGCGTCCCAGAACGGAGACTCGGTGTTGTTCAGCAAAATGATGCGTTTAAGTGCAACCGGTTTGGTTTCGCTACCAGAATTTGCTGGTGTACCCTTAGAGTCGCACCCGACAAAACAGACAGAGCCAAGAACCAAGCCCAAAGCGACGAATCGCGGAAGGCTTTGCTGCATTTGAAATCCCAGACGAACCAGATCGAACATTTTCACAAATCTTCCTCCCGAAAATCGACGCTGCCAACGGCGAATGGAACCTCACCGATTGGTACCCATGGTAGTTTTCGCCCCCAACTTCGGCAAGCACGGGAAGATCAAATGCCCTGCAGCGGAGGTGGCCATGTTGCAAGGTACATGCTTTGAGTTCCGTTTGGGACTACTTCGCTTTTGGACTAAACTGTTGATAGTTTCATTTCTTAGCTTGGTTAGTACCACCAGGCACAGCTTCTGCAAAAATTTGATCCAATAATGAATACCCGGGTAACCGTCAAAACACTTCAGTCGATGAAGCTTAAAGGCCAAAAGATTACGATGCTTACGGCTTACGACTATCCGACCGCCAAAATGCTCGATGAAGCTAATGTCGAATGCATTTTGGTCGGGGATTCGCTGGGAATGGTGGTTCAGGGCAAAACCACAACGATTCCCGTGACGCTGGAGGAAATGATTTATCATGGCGAGATGGTTGCCAGGGCAACCAACCGATCGATGGTAATCGTCGACTTGCCTTTCCCAGTAGGCCAATTGAGCATCGCACATACTGTGGAATCAGCAGCCACGATCATGAAACGGACCCAGTGCCAAGCGGTGAAGATGGAAGGCGGGCATCAACAAGCAGCCGCCATCCGCGCGTTGGTGGATGCTGGAATTCCTACGATTGCCCACATTGGATTGCGTCCTCAAAGCGTTCATGCCATTGGTGGATACCGAGTTCAACGCGATGCGGATCAACTGATGAAGGATGCCAAGGCGGCGGAAGAAGCTGGCGCTTTTTGTGTTTTGATCGAATGCGTTCCCCCTGATTTGGCTCGGCAAGCAACGCAATCGATCCATGTACCAACCATCGGAATTGGTGCGGGCAATGGTTGCGATGGGCAAGTGCTTGTTACCAACGACATGCTTGGTTGGAACAGTGGATACGTCCCAAAATTTGTTCGGCAATATGCTGATTTGCGCAAGGCGTCGGCCGAAGCCGTTGCTAAATTCATGCAGGATGTGCAAAGTGGCGATTTTCCGGGCCAGTCGGAGTCCTTCTGAGTGTCGGTCCTGGCGGGCTTGTAGGATTGAAATTAGTCGCACTCGGCGGTTTTCAGGTACCCATGCCGGGATGGCAGGCGTAAGCTTGTTGACCCCAGAGATCGACTTTCCTATTCCACGCCCTTCTTTCTTCAAAGAGTCAACATGGTCCAAATCATCCCTCTCGATCAACCCGATGTTCCCCCGTTGACGATGCCCGACCGGTTCCGCAAAGAAGTTGTCTATTTCATGACCCCAGCGGAAGGTGCGGGGGCACCTCATTTGGGAAAGGACGAATATTGGGTTCGTTTGGAAGATTCAGCACGCTGGTTAGACGATGGTTTCTTTTCTTTGGTTTCGCCGCTCGATGCGCACTCGGTGGCAGAGATTGAGATTACTGAGGAGCAAGAAGAATGGCTCGAGTGGATGGTCGTTCACAAAATCACAAGCATTCGACTAGAAGCAGGCCCCGCGAAGTGACGAATTGCGAGGGGGGAGGCGACAGAACCCTTGTTTTTGTTTAGAATCGGAGAGCTCGGTACCGTATCCCCCTCCTTCCCACTTGGCATAAGAGAATCCCTAGCGTGGCATCCTACAAAACCAGCGACCTAAAAAAAGGACTCAAAGTTCAAATCGATGGCGAACCCTACCTGCTTGTGGAGGTGGACTTTTTCAAGCCAGGCAAGGGGAATGCTCTGTACCGTTGCAAAATGAAGAACTTGGTTCGCAACACGATTTTGGATCGGACTCTTAAGGGGGGCGACGAACTAGAAATCGCCGATGTGGAAGAGATCGATACCGTTTTTCTATACAACCAAGCTGGATCGTTCGTTTTCATGGACAATGAATCGTTCGAGCAGTACGAATTGTCGGCTCAGCAAGTGGATGACAATTGGAAGTATTTGAAAGAGCAAATGCCGATTGCGATGGTGCTGTTCAACGGCAACCCGCTGACCATTTCGCCACCTTCTCACGTCACCTTGAAGGTTGTTGAAACCGATCCAGGTACCAAGGGCGATACCGCTACGAATGTCACCAAGCCTGCTAAAGTGGAAACGGGAGCTGAGATCAACGTTCCAGGCTTCATCAAAGAAGGTAACGTGATCAAGGTGGACACTCGCAATTGCACGTATGTTGAGCGGGTCAGCATGGACTAGTCCGTTGCGTCCGATTTTGAACTGAGCCCAAGCCAAAGTTTTCTGAAGCCGGATCGTAATGATGACAAGAATTGCTAACTGGAATGCACTCTCTTGGTTATTGATCGGCTTTGCCTGTCTTTGGATAAGTGGCTCTGAAACACGGGCTCAGAGCAAAGAGCGGTTTGATAAGCTTCGAGAGAACTTAGTCACCAATGTTTTGATACCTGGTGGTATCACTCACCCGGGGGTGCTTAAATCGGTTGGCGAGACTCCTCGGCATGAGTTTGTGCCGAAGCAATACAAATTGCAGGCTTATCAGGATATCGCTATCCCGATCGGCGAAGCTCAGACGATCAGTAGCCCGTTCATCGTTTCGTTGATGACGCAATCGCTCCAACCGCAACCGACCGATCGAGTCTTGGAGATCGGAACGGGAAGCGGCTACCAGGCAGCCATTCTCAGTCCGTTAGTGGCCGAAGTTTACACGATTGAAATCGTTGAAAAGCTCGGACGCGAGACCACACAACTACTGGCAGACCTGGAGTACAAAAACGTCTTTTGTCGGATTGGAGATGGGTTTAAGGGTTGGAAGGAGCACGCACCGTTCGACAAGATCATTGTGACATGTTCGCCCGAAGAAGTTCCGCAACCGCTTGTGGATCAATTGAAAGAGGGGGGGCTGATGATTATTCCTGTTGGGGAACGCTACCAGCAGATGTTGTATTTGATGCGGAAGGTGGACGGCAAGTTGGAGAAAGAGGCTTTGCAACCTACGCTGTTTGTGCCCATGACCGGGACGGCGGAAGACCAAAGAAAGATAAACCCTGATCCGCAAAATCCGACTTTGCAAAACGTCAACTTCGAAGAACCATTGATCAAGAACGAGCACATTCCCGGTTGGTATTACAAGTTCGGTTGCTCGATCGTCAAGGATGCCAGTTCTCCTGAAGGTGGGATGGTAGCTGAGTTTCGATCGGACAACGGAAGCGAACCCAGTATGTTGTTGCAAGGTATCGCCATCGATGGATCGGTCGTGAAGAAAATTCGACTTGCTGGGTGGATCTACACCGAGGGGGTGAAGATTGGCAAGGATAAAGAAAGGTCACCCTCCATTGCGATTCAGTTTTTCGATTCGAATCGCAATCGAATTGGATACAATTACATTGGTGGGTTCAAGGGAAGTCGACCGTGGAAACGAGAGGAGCGTATCTTTAGTGTTCCGCCCGCAACGCGCGAAGCGATTGTGTCGATAGGTCTTTTTGGTGCCGAGGGATTGGCTAGATTCGATAACATTTCGCTCGAAGCGACGAGGTAGATTGCGTGAAACCGAAGGCCGTCTTGGCGTACTGCCGCGAAC
>CAITIF010000260.1 GCA_903892365.1 uncultured Pirellula sp.
GAACCCATCGCTGACGAGCTTCAGCCGCTGGATGTGGTGAACGACATCGCCTACTCCGAAGCTCCCTCCGAGGAAATCGGCGCAAATTCAATCGGTATCACCGATATGGCGATGTCGGCTGCTGAATCGCTGGCCGAAGTGTCTGAAATACCAACGATGCCTGTCGACATTGTGATGCCCAATGGCAACGTCCATGTCTCCATCGATATCAAAGAGGCCATCGGTTTGACCGATTCAAAACAAGCTGTCCGCGGAATGACCGGAGTGGGCGAAACAGGTACCGAGGGCGCTGTAGATCGTATCACTTACGAACTGCTTCGGGCCATCGAACAACGCCCAACCTTGGTTGTTTGGATTTTCGACAGCTCCATTTCGATGGTACAACGCCGAAAAGAAATTCGCGACCGTTTTGACCGCATCTACGAAGAGCTAGGAATCGTCCAAGCCGAAAAGCAAAAGAGGGGCGGGGCCAACAGCGCACAAGACTCTTTGCTGACATCGATCGTTTCCTTCGGAAACGATGTTCAGTTTCTGACCAAAAAGCCAACGCCAGACCTTGAAGAAATCCGAAACGCTATCGACCAAATCGAGGTAGACGAATCGGGCGTTGAAATGGTCTTTGGAGCTGTCAAGACGGTAGCGGACAAATACAAAGGTATGAGAACGTCCCGAGGTGCATCGGACCCGGAACGCAATGTGATTTTGATTACAATCACAGATGAGCGAGGAGACGACCTCCCAAAGGCAGAAGAGGCAATTGCCCTGTGCAAGAAATTTGGCATTCAGTCACACGTTCTCGGCGTGCCCGCCCCCTTTGGCCGCGAGTTCACGTACATCAAGTTTGTGGACCCAGATCCCAAATACGATCAAACCCCAGACTGGCGTCAAGTCGATCAAGGCCCAGAGACTCTGTTTCCTGAACGAGTGCAACTGGGTTACCAGGACAATTACTTTGAAGAACCTGTCATCGATTCGGGCTTTGGCCCCTATGCACTGTCGCGCATGTGCTACGAAACAGGCGGGATCTATTTTTCGATCCATCCCAATCGTTCGGTCGGAAAGCGAATTGATGCAGGTCAGATCGAAGCGTTCGCGTCCCGCATGAGCTACTTCTTCTCACCCGATGTCATGGACCGCTATCGCCCAGATTATGTGAGCGAAAGCGAGTATCTGTCCCGAGTCAAGAAGAGCCCGATGCGAGTCGCGTTAATTCAAGCGTCTCGGCTGTCGCGCGTTGGAACGCTCGATAAACCCAAGCAGGTGTTCGTAAAACGCGATGAAGCCCGTTTCGTCGGCGAATTGACAGAAGCTCAACAAGAATCCGCTCGGCTCGCTCCAGAACTCATGAACATGTGCATGATTCTTGCCGAAGGCGAAAAACTACGAAGCAAAGAGACCTCGCCGCGTTGGCTTGCCAGCTTTGACCTTTCCTACGGAACCGCGTTGGCCGCAAAAGTGCGAGCAGAATCTTACAATGCTATGTTGGCTAAAGCAAAACGAGGCATGAACTTCCAAAAGCCAGAAAGCAATACATGGAATCTTCAAGCTACCGATTCGATTTCGGTCGATAGCAAACTGGAGAAAGAGGCAAAACTGGCTCAAGAACTTCTTACTGGCGTACTTGAAAAGCATAAGGGTACTCCCTGGGCCTTGTTAGCTCAGCGAGAACTGGACCACAAAATGGGCTGGGAATGGACCGAGTCGTTTACCGACCTTGCCCCGCCCCCCAGGATGAACAACGCTCCTGCCAACAATACTCCTACGCCAGCCCAGGACGAGCAAGCGAGGATGCTAAAGCCACCCGCTCCTAAACGCCCAGTTACCAAGATTTAAGACGGGCTCTACAATATCCGTCTATGAACAACGAATTTCTGGACGAGAAAGAACAGACCATTGACGAACTTCGTCGCCAATACAACGAATTGGCCGAACTCGCGGGTTCCCTTGCGCACGAAATCAAGAACCCTTTGTCCGTGATTCACATGAATACGGACCTGCTTTGTGAAGAGCTTGAAGAAAGCCCTTGGCCAGGGCAACGACGTGCGGTTGCCAAGGTGGATATGATTCGACAACAATGCAATCGGCTAGAAAACCTGCTCCGAGACTTCTTGCGATTCGCAACCATGCGAGACTTGGACATGACCCCAGGTTCGCTCAATGACAACATCGAAGCTGTTCTGCTTTTGTACAAGGCACAAGCAGACCGCTGTGGTATTCACCTGAAAACCTATTTGGATTCGAGCTTACCCAACATGAAGCTCCATAGCGATTCACTTCAGGCAGCCTTGTTGAACTTAGTCAAGAATGCAATGGAAGCCATGCCCGACGGAGGAGAGCTCCTGGTCAGAACCTGTACCGTTCCTGGCGGAATCGCTATGGAAATGATTGATACAGGCAGCGGCATGGACGAAGTCACCGCTATGAGAATGTTCGAACCATTCTATTCAACCAAGCATGGCGGGTCCGGCCTAGGTCTGCCAACAGCCAGAAAAATCATCGAGGCTCACGGTGGACGGATCGCTGTTCAAAGCGAAGTAGGCCGAGGGACAAAATTCTTGATCGAATTTCCAACCCCGATTCGACTGTCTGCCTAGCTCACAATCCCTGAATGAATTTACCCTGCCAACCTTGGATCGTTGGGCGCGATTTTCCGAGCCTTCAACAACTCGAGTTGTGCTGCATTTGATTCACCGGTCGCCTGCAACGCACTGATCAACACCACATACGCCTCCACCGTTCCCAATCGATCGACTGCTTGCCGAGCGTATTTCACTAAGTTTTCTGATTTGCGTAAGTTCATTAAAAGCTGAGCCATCAATAAATCCGAAGTTCCCGTCGAGTCAATTTCGGTGGCTTGAAGCAGCGTCTTTTCGGCCAAAGTAACGTTGCGGGCCGACATCGCAAGGTTGGCAAGATTCCAATAATGCACAACATGATCTGGCTCAATGTCGATCAATCGCTTGGATACCACCAAGCAATCCGAACTTTTCCCCTGACGCTGAAGCATATCAGCCATA
>CAITIF010000261.1 GCA_903892365.1 uncultured Pirellula sp.
AAGGCAACCGCGGCGGCTTCATGATTCCGCTCAAGTCCTTCACGAAGGCGTTTCGTGCACCAAGCGAAGCCGAAATTGCGGAAAGCATGGATGTTGAAGATTTAATGCCCAAAGCCCCTCCACGTCTACCTCGCGAACCCTTTCGCAATCTAACAAGGTCGCAAGAGCGACGCGATCGAGCTGCCAACGAATTATCTGTAGAAGTTGAAGAACCTTCGCTTTTTCCCATTCCACCAAGTCCAGGCCCTCAAGCCCGCCCCAGAAATAACGTCGGCAGCGGATTGACGTCGGCAGAAAACTACTCCCAACAGAGTGGAAGCCCTGGACGAGCACCCATCGTTGGCGGAGAACCCGAGGTGAAACCTATTACTAAACCCAATAGCAACACGACCTCCATGAGTAAGGTCCCTTCCGTACGATCCAGAACGGAAAGTCTCAACAACAAAGCCGAAGCAGTAGCCAACACCAAAAGCGATGCACTAACTCTCGAATCAAGTTCAACGTCGCGCCGAACAGCTTCGAATGCCGTTATCACAGAATCACCCTTCCCGACCGTTTCCGAAAAACCAAGCCTGCATGAGGCGATCACAAAACGAAGTCAATCGGCAGCAAATCAGGTTCAAGAAAAAGATCTAGCCACCGATTCCTTGGCGACAACGAAGGCCAAGAACCTGCTGGATCTTGGTGATTCGCAAGAATCGGCGGCGATTGCAAACCAGTCGGCCCCCGATGCCAATCCTTCAGAAGAGCTTGCTACAACGATGGCAGAAGAGAACGATGATCTTCCCAAGATCAATCGCTCTAGCAATGTCGCCTCCGAAACGAAACGTCGCAGCTTAGACCAACGCAGCGACGAGCGTTCTGCGGTTGCATCGTCCGCCTCCCCTTCGCTAAGACATGAAATGTCGGTTCCGAGTGTCCGGGTCAACGTAAACGGGCCCTCTGCTCTTTTGGTCAATCAAGAAGCCAGCTATGACGTTGTCGCGAAGAACGACGGACGCAGCTCACTCAATGGCTTAGCTGTCCGGATTGCGGTTCCGACTCACGTTTCCGTCGGAAAGTTTTCGGCTTCTGCGGGTACAGCGCAATTAGACAACGATCAAGATGGGAACGCCATTGTTTGGCAATTGGACCAACTGGAAGCGGGCGAGTCCAAAAATCTTCAGTTGATCCTTCAGTCGCCTAAACCTGAACACTTCGCGCTAGGTCTGGAATGGACGCTGATGCCTCAGTTGGCGGAGCTCCCATTACAAGTGCAACAACCACAACTAGCCGTCGCGATTGAAGGGCCTTCCGAAGTCGAATTCGGTAAGCCACAGACATATCGCATTCGAGTCAAGAATCCAGGCAACGCAGACGTCAAGGCGGTTTCGATCGCGCTGACCGCCGAACCTTATGGAAGCAATCAGTCCGACATCGGCGATGTGGCTGCGGGAGCAGAACGTGTAGTAGAAGTGGAAATGACTTTTCAACAGTCTGGCATATTGCCCGTTGTCGCTTCCGCATCCAGCGCAGTATCTCAACTAAAAGCTCAAAGCGCTGTAGATGTTCAAGTTCGCCAATCCGAATTGGTAGCGACTTGGTTTGGACCTACGGAGTATTATCAAGGTAGCCCTACGGACTACGAACTGGAGTTAACGAACACGGGCACCATTGCCGCAGTCGGCGTGGAATGCAAAATCAAATTGCCACTAGGTTCCGAAAACATCACTCTTCCTCCAGGTTCTACACGCTCTGGGGACTTCGTAAAGTGGGACATCAAGCGAATCGAACCTCAACAAAAGCTGAGTATTCCATTGCGTATGACTTTGACCAAACTTGGCGAAAACGCGATCGATTTTGATGCAAAATGCAGCTCAAGCAACGACGTGAATGCATCGATCCTTACCAGTATTGATTCGATCGCAGACCTGCACCTTGCAGTGACCGACCCCGTCGCACCTGCACCGGTTGGACAGCCCGTTGTCTACGAAATTGTCATCACCAATCGCGGTAAGAAATCGGCTTCGGACGTCGAGGTGATCGCGCAATTCTCGGATGGCGTCGAACCGATTCGGCTGGAGGGAGGCACCGGTCGAATTGTTCCTGGCCAGGCGATTTTCAATCCAGTTGCATCTATCAAGCCCAACGAAAAACTCACCTTGAAAGTGATTGCCGAAGCATCGAAATCGGGAGTTCATCGATTCCGAACCGAAGTGAAATGCGTCGGCAGCGATGCCGATCTTTTGGAAGAAGAATCAACCCGTTTTCTAGCAACCAACAACAAGTCCGATCGACGCTAGGCTGAGATTTCGTTCGCACTGAGATGCGAAAAAACATTCCAATAATCAAGACGCCAACGTCCTGAGGCCTTGGAAAGCCTTGTGATCGAAGTGTTCACTACCTCTCCTAGCTTGGATTCAATGTCGTAATCATCCAGCAAGGCTTCGATCAATCGCAACTTGAAATCCGCATGAATCACCATCGCAACTCGGTCGCTTGGACTGTGTGTTTGTGACTCCGTTTCAAGCCAAGCCTTCACACGCTGAGCACGGTGGTTGGCTTCTTCGCGAGTTTCATAGTGATCGAGATCAAACCACCCGGTCTCTTCAATACGCTCATCTAAACGCCAGTCCGAATAGCGTTTTGATAAAGCGTCGCGTCCCATACCACGTTCTGCAACACGTGGATTGGGTAGATAACCACGATGGCAACCTCCCTGTTCATAAATGTCCTGACGAACAACCGGCATCAATCCAGTCAACTCCGAGACAGGCCGAGTTGTTTCGAGAGATCTGAGAAAAGGACTGCAATAAAGAGT
>CAITIF010000262.1 GCA_903892365.1 uncultured Pirellula sp.
ACTGAGCTATACCCCCGTTTTTTACCTGGCAATCCCCCCTAAGACAGGGAAAATCTCGGCCAAGTTCGCAAAAGAGTATCCTGGCCCCGCCACCTAGTCAAGTTCATCGTTCCTTCTTCCCAAAACCTTTGGAATATCAGGTTGCTACCCAGGATTTCAACGTCGCTTGCCATACGTCGCGAATCATGTCGTCTAATTCAAAGGATGGACGGTACGGAATCGTCTCTTTCAAACGCGTCAAATCAGGAACTCGGCGGCGAATGTCCTCAAAATCGTCGTCGTAAGCCTCGGAATACGATTGAAATTGAATCTCGCACGCCGGATTCACGATCGCAATCACCCGCTTTGCCATCTCCAAAATCGAAATGGGGGTGTCCGCGCCAATATTGTAAATTCGGCCGAAGCTACCCGGTGTATTCATCAACCCCACGACCGCCCCAACCACGTCGGATACGTGAGCAAAACAACGTTCTTGCTTGCCGTCGTCATGCACGATCAACGGCTTACCCGCCATTGCAGCTTGGATGAACCGTGGCAAAACCATTCCATAGGCACCCGACTGCCTGGGCCCCACCACGTTGAAAAACCGTCCAATGACCACCTTCATCGCATTTTCCCGAACGCAGGCAAGAGCCAAGAATTCGTCGATCGCCTTGCTCGCCCCGTAGCTCCATCGAGGTTTGGTCGTCGAACCGAACACCAAATCGTCATTTTCATTCCAAATCGACTTGGGGTTCTTCCCGTAGACCTCGCTGGTACTGGCCAAGAACAGGGAAATCGGCCTACCCGTCAAATGGATCCGCCTAATTTCCTCCAGCAACAATTGAGTCGGATAAATATTGCGATGGATCGTTTGGATCGGATGTTTGGCGATCAAGGCCACGCCGACCGCTGCCGCCAGGTGATACACCACATCCACATCGGCACACACTTCCCCAATCAGTTCCGGGTTTCCCAGGTCTGCATGCACCACCTTCAATTTGGGATGGCTGAGCAAATGATCCAGATTGCTTTTCTGACCGGTGCTCAGGTCGTCCACGATGGTGACGGAATGCTGTTGCTTCAGCAGCAATTCCGTCAAATGAGATCCTATGAATCCGTTTCCGCCGGTGACGAGAATGCGCATTTGCTAGCTTTACAATGATGTTGCGAAGGTGACTTCCGATGAAAAACTGGTCGCCAAGGTCAGTCGAGTGCAACGCCTTCGCAAGATTTAGCGACTACGTTGCCGCTACCTGGCAAACGATGCAAGCCAATCGAAAACCATTCACGCTTCGCGTCTAACTTTCCGATTGGTTACTACTACGGTAAACTACAGACTCGGTTCGGCCAACACCTTCATTGGTGTAGGGCCGCGGCTTCTGCTGTCGACTATCGGTTCTATTCAGCGACAACGTCGGAATTACCATGAAAAATCACGCTAAGAACTTTTCTCAATTCTCGCAAGTCTCTCGAGCCAAGCTAGTAGCCAAACGCCTGTTTGCCTTGAGCCTGATGAGTGGGCTGATTTTTGGACCCGCATATGGGCAGCAGTCCGGCGACAAGCCGAAGTCTGCCCCCCCAGCGTCTCGCGGGGCGAAGCCTGGGCCGAAAATGACGGATAAAGAAAAGAGAGAAGAAAAGGCTCGCGAGCTTTTTGCGGACGCTGCAAATGCCCAAAACAACGCGGCGTTTGACTTGGCGATTGAGCAGTGGAAGCGGCTTTTAAAAGATTTTCCGACGGACCCCCTGGCGTCGAGTGCTCATCATTTCTTGGGTGTCTGTTACTTGCAAAAAGAGACCCCCGATTATGAACTCGCTATCACCGAATTCAATGCGGCTCTTCAAGATGCGGAACTCAAGCAGCGCGAGGAAGCTCTTGTCAATTTGGGTTGGTGTTTGTACCAAACCGGCATGTCAGCCTCGGAACCAACTCGGAAAAAGACACTGTCCGAATCGGTTCGAGTGCTGACCTTGCTGACGGAAAAGTATCCGGACGGCAGTTTCACAGACAAAGCTCTGTTTTATGCGGCCGAATCGGAATCAAGGCTTGGAAATCTGGACCGCGCTACAGCGCTGTACAACCAATTGGTCCAGAACAAGAACATGCAGTCGTCCTCCGTTCGGCCGGACGCTATCTTCGGTCTCGCGTTGACTTACGACGAGCAGCAGCAAACCAAACTTGCGAAAGAATACTACGATCTGTTTCTGGATAAGTATTCGAAGCACCCATTGGCCCGCGAAGTGAAACTGCGTAGCGCCGAAATTGCTCTCAAGGACAATCAAGCGGAACAAGCTGTCGAGCTTCTAAAGCAAGTGGTGTCGACAAGTGAATTTGAAACGAGTCCCAATGCGGACTACGCGTTGTATCGATATGGCTACGCTTTGGCGAAGGCGGGTAAGTTCAACGAATCCGCAGAGGCCTACAAGAAGCTCTCAGAGCTTTTTCCCAAATCGCAATTCTCACAAAATTCTTCGTTGGCTGCCGGCCAAACTCTTTTGCGAGACAAAAAATACGACGAAGCCCGACAAACGTTCGAACGCCTGTTAGCGGGCAAAGACGAGCGAGCTGTCGAAGCGGCTCATTGGATTTGCCAAATTGCAATCTTGAAAAACACGCCTGCGGACGCAGTGCCCATAGCACGCCAAGCGTTGGAATGGGGTGTTTCATCCCCAATGACAGTTCTGCTGCGCATGGATTTGGCGGATGGGTTGTCAGCTTCGAACGAGGGTCGCGAGGAAGCGAAGAAACTTTACGAGCAGATTGCTTTAGAAAACCCAGACGACCCGATCGCTCCCCGCGCAACCTACAACGCCGCATTCGCAGCCATGCAGTTGGGCGCTCAAGCGGACGCCCAACGTTGGAGCGAAGCATTTGCGAAGCGATTCCCCAACGATCCGTTGGCTTCGGATGTCGCTTACATCCGTTCCGAAGCCGCTCTGCAATTGGGGCAACATGAGTCGGCTGCTACTGGCTTTGAACAACTGATCGCCGCCGAACCTTCGAGCCCAATGTTGCCATCCTGGGAACTGCGATTAGCAACCGCTCGCTATCTGAACGGTCAGTTCGACGAGGTCGTTCGATTGACATCCCAATCGCTGGCGAAACAAAAAGATGCACTGATCCAGGCAGAGGCATTGTTTTTGCAAGGTTCCAGCCAACTCAAGTTGTCCAAGTTTCCCGAAGCCATTCAAGCGCTTTCGAAATCGAACCAAACCAGCGCAACTTGGACACAAGCCGACGAAGCATTATTGATGCTTGCAGAAGCGTATACTGCCAGCAATATGAAGGACCAAGCCAAGAGCACTTTGGAACGTCTTCTCAAAGAGTTTCCTAAGTCACGATTCAAATCCCAAGTTGAGTTTCGGCTCGGACAGCTTTCGGCTAGCTCCAATGATTACACGAAAGCACTCAGCTACTATGACTCGGTTCTATCCTCGACCAAAGACAAGTCGTTGATCGATTATGCA